>JADGQE010000307.1 GCA_017882055.1 Thermoflexales bacterium | reverse complement strand
CACCCGCGAGCGCGTGCGCCAGATCGAAGCGCAGGCCCTGTCAAGACTAAGGCATCCAACCCACGCACGCAAGTTGCGCGATTACTTAAGAGAATGAAACGACGCCCCGTCAAATTGACGGGGCGCAGTTTTATTGGTCAGCATCGCCAAACAGTTGACGAGCGACGCTGTTCGTCTTATACTTTGCACAGATGAAACGATTGACGACAAGCAGCGAGGCGAACGCATGAAGTTCGAGTGGGATCCTCGAAAAGCGGCCGAGAATCTTCGCAAGCATGATGTCTCGTTTGCCGAAGCCGCCACAGTGTTTAATGACGAATTGAGCGTCACAATCCATGATCCCGACCACTCAGCAGAGGAAGACCGCTATCTCATCATCGGTTGGTCAGATCGCCGCCGACTCCTAATGGTGGCTCACACCGACCGCCAGAATCGGGTCCGAATTATCAGTGCGCGTGAATTGACACGTGCGGAGCGAAAAACCTATGAGCAAGAAACCTGAATCAAAACTGAATGACGAACTGAAGCCGGAGTACGAACTGCGTGGGCTGCTTAAGAATGGCGTGCGCGGAAAGTACGTAAAGCGTTATCGGGCAGGCACTAATCTGGTCTTATTGGAAGCGGATGTGGCCGAGGCTTTTCCAAGCGAGCAATCCGTCAATGAGACGCTGCGGTTGGTAATGCGATTGACAAAACTGCAGAATGGCAAAAAGCACAAAGCCGCGAAGGCTTAACGGGAACATTGACAACGCCCCGTCAGACTGACGGGGCGTTGTCATTTATTGCAAAGACTTTTCCCCACGATCTCAATCTCGGCTCCTATAAATCCCGCCGCTGAAATGATCGCACAGCAATCAGTAACAGCACGACTACATAGACAACCGCATAAACGATGACGCCATTATCGGGTGTCGATGCGCCGATGGTCATCGCGCGGATCGGATTCAAGCCTTCAGCCATATCCGATAAGGCACGCCGCCACAACGCTTCACTCGGCATGATAAGCGATGTGAGGCGGCCGATCTGCGTGGCGGCTTCACTGCTGCTTACACCGAACTGTTGGGCAAAGCCGCCGATCTGCTCAATGAAGCCGCCGATGAAGGCCAGCCCAAACAACCCAAAACCCAGCACGCCATTCGCCAGCGTCGAGAGCCGCGTGCCGCCCAGAAACGTCGCGCTCAAAAACAACAGCGCTTCCAAGAACATCAGGATAACGCCGCTCAATGGATTGGGCGGCACATAACCCGACACCAACAGCGTAATGAGCATGACGCCGCCTGCGAGCAGCAGCGTACATAAACCCAACAAAACCACGAAACCCAACCACTTACCGATCACGATCTGGCGTCGCCCTAGCGGCTTCACCGCAATCGATTGGATCGTGCCGCTGCTGATTTCGCCCGCGAGTGTGTCAACCGAGATCAGCACCGACAACATCACGATCAAAAAATTGGCCGTGTAAAGTCCGGCCATCATCAAGAAGTTATAGAACACTCGCAGATCGACCGCGCGCGAGGCCGGTGGACCGAATTTCACCAGGCCTTCCTTCACGAACACCCAACCCAACGTGTACAGCACCAGAAAGATACCACTCAAAATCAACAGCCCCCACAATACTTTGCGCCGCACCGCTTCGCGCAAGGTCAATTTAGCAATGACGCCGATCGACATTCTATAATCCTCCATCCGTGCCGACGATCTGCAGGAACATGTCTTCGAGCGACACATGCTGCGGCGTCAGCGCATACAGATCGATCCCCTGCCCGATCAGCCAGCGCGCCAGTTCCGGCAGCCTGTGGCGATCCTCAACGATCAGTTGGAAATGATCGCCGTCAGCGCGGGCGTCATGTCCAAACCGATTAAGCCCGTTGAGCAATTCAGATCGATCGGTCGAAGGCAGCGGACCGGTGCGGATCTCGACCGGGGCAGCCCCCTGCCCGATGTCTTTCAGCGCGACTGTTTTGATCACCACGCCATGCTTGATAAATACCACTCGATCACAAGTCACCTCGACTTCTGAAAGCAAATGCGAGTTCAGGAATACCGTCGTGCCTTCCGCGCGCAGCTCGCGGATGATGTCACGCACCAGAATCCGCCCGACCGGATCGAGACCCGAGGTCGGCTCGTCGAGGAAGACCACGGCCGGTCGGTTGAGCAGGGCCTGCGCCAAACCGACGCGCTGCAGCATGCCTTTTGAATAGCCGCGCAGCCGCTGATGGGCATATTCTTCCAGGCCCACGCGTTTGAGCAATTCAGGCACGCGCTGCTTGCGATCAACTTCGCGCATACCGTAGAGTTGACCATGCAAGTGCAAAAATTCCTGGCCGGTCAACCAATCGTGAAAGCGAAAGTGCTCCGGCAGAAAACCGGCCCGCGCCCGCGAAGCCGGATCGCCGATCGGTTTGCCGAGCAACTGCGCTTCGCCTTTCGTCGGCGCAGCCAGGCCGAGCAGCATTTTGATCGAGGTGGTCTTGCCTGCGCCGTTGGGACCGAGGAAACCAAACACTTCGCCCGGCTCGACTTGCAGGTCGAGATCGGCCACGGCCACTTTGCGGTTGTATTCTTTGCGAAGGTGCGATGTTTCGATTGTGTACGTTGCGCTCATTAAGTTTCTCCGGGCGGGATGATACCACAAACACAGTGTGCCCTTGCGAGCGACGGTCTAATCAAACACCAGGTGCCTGTTCAAAGTCAAGCACGCAAGTGCGCACGCACAGTGCGCATTCCCGCCACCATCGACTTGCCAACCGTCCACAGGTCAGTTAGAATGGTGCCAACGAAACTCAATTTCTGAAACCAGCTTATCTACAGGAGCAAAGTCATGTCTAAACGGCTAGCGTTGATGCTCGGATGGATCTTGTTGATCGGCGTGAGCATGGCCTGCGCTCTCGCCAGCTCCGCCACTGACACACCCATGCCACCATCCACCAGCACGGTGACACCGAAACCCACAAATACCCAGCCCGTTGTTGCGACGTTTGGACCAACCATTCAAGTCATTACCAACACGATCGTCATCACGGTTGCCGTCACCGACACACCCACGCCCACCGGCACAGCGCCATTGACTAACGCCGATACGCCAACGCCCACCGATACGCCAACGCCAACGACGACATCAACGCCCACGGCGACGCCAGGGCCGACCAAAACAGCGACTAAACCAAAGCCAACAACCAGCGTTCCGCCACCTGCTGCTACCAATGCGCCGTTGTTGATCAATTACGAAGTACTGGATATCAAACGCAATCCGGGCAATCAGGCCGTCGTGACGTTGCATGTGATCGCAACGGGCGGCGGCGGCGGCTACAAGTATTACCACGACGACGTGCTTCAGCCCAGCGCAACATTTGAGGTGATCGGTACCTGTGGCTCGCCGCTCAACCACACGATCAAAGTGACTTCGGCCGACGGACAGAGCGCAGCCCTGGCTTACTTTGTGCGGCCTAATTGCCCGACCCCAACGCCGACACCAGGGCCTTAGCACGCGATCAACACAGCCGGGTTTAAGGTCAGTTTATCATCCATTGATCAGGAGGCCATTCAATGCAGCAAAAACGGCATAAACTACTCATCAGTTGGCTGCTATTCGCGGCCTTGACCATGCTGGCCTGCGCGCTGGGATCGAGCGCCACGCCGCCGCCACCCACCAGCGACACCCAGGCGGTACCGACATCAACCATTCCGCCGATTGCGCCGACCAGCTCGCAGCCGACGAACATTCCCACGCCGCAGATCAACGTCGCCTCGCCGACGCCTGTCACATCGACCGCAACGCTCACGGCCACTGCAACGATCACCGCATCCGAGACCATCACACCGACGGATGTGACGCCAACCGTCACCAGGCCTGCTCCGCCACCGCCGTCCAGCGGTCCGCTCGACTTCAGTGCGAGTCTGGCCGGCTGCCGGCTCGATTCGAGTCGAGCCGGCGGCATATTCCTCACCTTCAAGATCGCAGCCACTGGCGGCAACGGCGTTTATCGCTACTACGATGAAGGCAAAGAAGTTACCGCCGTTTACGAACGCCCGGCAACCAAAGGCACAGCCGTGATCATTTCGTATCGCGTGACATCGAGTGACGGTCAATCGAAGGAAACCAAATTCTTCTTCAAGGCAAGCGACTTCCACTGCCCGTAGATTTCTACCGCGAGGAAGATAGATACAGAAACCTGGGTTTGAGCTCCTGTCGAGCAGGCAAATCCAGGTTTCTGTTTTCACGATGAATTCGGCGTCGGCGTGAGAGTCGGCGTGAGAGTCGGCGTTGGCGTCGAGGTGGCCGTTGCGGTTGTGGTCGGCGCAGGTGTCGGGCCGCTGGTCGATGTAACGGTCGGCGTTGAAGTCGGTGGCGCAGTCTGTGTAATCGTGGGCGGCACCGTGGGAATGGAAGTAACGGTCGGCGTGGGCGTGATCGGCGGCGTCATCGTCCAGGTAAATCGCGCCAGGCCGGCATATTCTACGTAGTCGATCCGGAAGTCATGCCGGCCCTGCATGAGCGCCAACGTGACGGAGTCATGCGCCTTATCGGCAGTGTGAACTTCGTCGATCACCGGAACGCCGTCGACGTAGAACCGCACACCGTCATCCACGAGAATATCGAACGTGTAATTGCCGGCAGCCAGATCGAGCGAGCGAGTCCAGCGCACCGAGAAATGATCGATCGGAATCAACCGATCGGGCGAGCCGGTTTGCCAATCGAAGTCGAGGTGATCGTCGTTGCGGATCAACGTCGGCTGCCCGCTCCATTGATCGTTGGCAAAGTAATTGCCCTGCCACGCCGTGACGTTGCCGGGGGATTGATAGGTGAACCAGATATTGGCATCGCCGATTTCTTCGAAGTATTCGATTGTCAAAGTGTGCGCGCCCGCTGCGAGATTCACATCGGCACTGTAGGCATTGCTGGTGGCGGTGTGCCATTCGTCGATCAGTTTGTAGCCGTCGACATAGAATCGCACGCCATCATCCGCCCGCAGTGTGAAATGGTAAACCCCCGCGTCGAAGTTCAAAGAGCGGGTCCAGCGCGCTGAGAATCGATCA
>JADGQE010000306.1 GCA_017882055.1 Thermoflexales bacterium | reverse complement strand
TCCGGATCCAGCATATGGCTCATCGCAACATGGCCGCATCGTCGAAGGCAATGAACTCAATAACATCTACGGCCCCATATCGATCTACGTGAACCCGAGTGTTTATCTACCGTTGATCTTGAAGCAGAAATAGCATAAACTAACCCCGCAGGTTCTTTCGAAGCAGCCTGCGGGGTTTCATTAGTTAGTTTCCATGCGATCCCTCATCGTCTTCGTCGTGCTTGCGGTGGTCGTCGTCGGTGTATACGGCGGAGTCGCCGCAGCGCGCGGTCACTCTGGCTATCCCCTCGACGATGCGTGGATTCATCAGACCTATGCCCGTAACTGGGCCGAAACCGGCGAGTTGGCTTACGTGGCCGGTCAGCCCAGCGCCGGCTCAACCGCGCCGCTATGGACCCTTCTGATTAGCTTCGCCTATCGTCTGCAGATCGATCCTTACCTGTGGACACTGGGTCTTGGAGCAATCAGTCTCGCGTTGAGCGGGTGGCTGCTGGCCCGCTTGGCTCGCCGGCTGTTTCCGGCTCGCCGATCGATCGCGTGGGCCGTTGGCCTGGCGTGCGTGCTGGAATGGCACATGATCTGGGCAGCGGCGTCCGGCATGGAAACGATGCTATTCATTGCATTGGCGCTGGGCGTGATCGATCGGTTGCTGGCCGATGCGCCCGGCTGGGCCATTGGCCTGTGCGGCGGGTTGTTGACCTTGACCCGACCGGAAGGTCTGCTGCTGATCGGCCTGGCCGCGATCGGTGTACTGATCCGATCGATACGCGGTGGACCGAAGCAGTTGTTGGCGATGCTGGTGATCGGATTGATCGCGTTGGCGCCGGGCGTGTGGCTCAATTGGCGTGCGAGTGGATCGCTTTTCCCCAATACCTTCTACGCCAAACAGCAAGAATATGCGGAAGTGCTGAGCAATTTATCACTCTGGTTGCGCAGCGTGGGCGACATGCTCCTCGCGCCATTCGTCGGTGCGCAGTTGTTGATGATACCGGGCTTGATCAGCTGGATCGCCGCACACCGGCCACGGCTGCGCGATCGAAGTCGGTGGCTTCAACTGCTGCCGCTGATCTGGATCGGTGCACATGGGCTGGTCTATAGCGTGCGTTTGCCGGTGGCTTATCAGCATGGCCGCTATTTGATGCCGATTATTCCGATCCTGCTGTTATACGGTATCGGCGGCACATTCGATTGGGTCATGTCGATTCGATGGCCGCGAACGGTGCGGACGGCACTGCTGGTTTCGATCGGCGCAACGTTGGTCGCCTTCGTGCCGATTGGCGCTACCGCCTACGCGACCGATGTGGATGTCATCGACAATGAAATGGTGCGGGTGGCCCGTTGGCTCGAGGCGCATGCGCCACCGGGAGCGTTGATCGCCGCACACGACATCGGCGCGATCGGTTACTTCACACGCCGTCCGCTGCTCGATCTGGCGGGTTTGATTTCGCCCGAAGTGATTCCGTTCATTCGCGATGAAGATCGGTTACTCAACATCATTCAGGCGCGCGGCGCAAAGTATGTGGTGACCTTTCCGGGCTGGTATCCGCACCTGTCGCAGGCCCCGTTGCTGCGTGCGGTGTTTGCCGGTCAATCGCGCTTTAGCCCCGAACATCTCACCGTCTACCAGGTGCAGTAAAGATCGGGTATGATTAGCAAGGGCCGCACCTCGCTTGCATCGCCCCTCCATTTTTGGTATACTGCTTTTACTGTAGCTTCCAAGTTGATGTAGGGGTTACTCTGGATGTCGTCACACCCGCGCAGAGTGTCTAGCCTGCGCTAATCTGGATTCCCGCCTTTGCGGGAATGACGAATTCCGCGGGACTTTCGTGAGTGCACTTAGTATCCAAGCCTTAGGTGAGGATACTCCGCTGAAGGTGAAGTGTGCCTAAGATTTCTGTCTTGATTGTGGACGATCATCAAATCTTCCGTCAGGGTCTGCGCGACGCGATGTCGCTCGATCCAGATATCGAGGTCGTCGGCGAAGCGTCCGACGGCGAAATGGCGCTGCAGCTAGCCGGCCAGCTGGCCCCGCGCGTGGTGTTGATGGACGTCAACCTGCCCGGCTTGAACGGCCTGCAAGTCGTTCAGCGCATGCGAAAAGAAGCGCCCGGCGTGCGCACGGTGATCCTCACGGCTTATGATGACGAAGAGCAGATGTTCCACGCGATTCGAGGCGGGGCGCACGCTTACTTTTCCAAAGAGGTCAGCCCGGCCCGCATTATCGAAGTGGTGCACGAAGTCAGCCAGGGCCGCTATGTGATCAGTGACAAGGTCATGGATGAAGATCAGGTCGCGCCGTGGCTGCTGCGCGCCAGCGAGAAGTATGGCGTGTTCCCGGGCGAGCCGAGCGAAGAGTCTTTGGTGCCGTTGTCGCCGCGTGAAATGGAGATTCTACAATATATCACGCGCGGCATGAGCAACAAGAAGATCGCTCATCAACTGGGGATCAGCCATCAGACCGTGAAGAACCACATGACCTCCATCCTGCGCAAATTGAATGTGGAAGATCGAACGCAGGCGGCCATTTACGCGATTCGGCACGGCTGGGTGCGGCTGCAAGACACTCAGTCGCAACCCGACCACAGTCTTGATTAATTGCATGAGCAGGAGTAAATCGCTTGGCTAACCCAAAGAGACCCGCTGCGCCTACCTCTGCAACTGTCCCCATGTCGCCGATGCAGCAACTCTCCGAAGAGGCGCAGGCTGAACTGGAACAGTCGCAGAGAGAATTGAAAGAGATCGATCTGCTGATCCAGCAGACCAGCGCCGAGGTTGATCGGCTGGCGCAGCGAAATGCGCAGGCGGCCAACCACCTGAAGCAGCTGGAATCCAGCCTGGATACGGTGCCGCGGGTCGATTTGCAAACGGGTTACACGGCGGCGCTCGACGCGCAGAAGCGGTTGTTTATGATGCGCGGTCAGCTGGAAAAACTGCAAAGCGATCAGCAGAACATTGGCCGCTATGTGGCGCATGTGCGTAAAACCGCCGATGCGCTGAAACAGGCGCCTCAGAGCTCGGCCGCTGCGGCCGCGTCGTCGTCGGCCGACGGCAGCGAGGGCGCCGGCCAGCCCGCGGTGGTGCGCATCATCGAGGCGCAGGAGCAGGAACGCCAGCGTCTGGTCCGTCAATTGCACGACGGGCCGGCCCAGTCCTTAACCAATTTGATCTTGCAGGCCGAGATTTGCGAGCGTGTCTTTGACAGCGATCCCCGGCGCGCGCGCAACGAGTTAGGCGATTTGAAGACGGCCGTCACGTCGACGTTCCAGAAAGTCCGCGACTACATGTTCGATCTGCGGCCGATGATGCTCGACGACCTGGGCTTGATCCCGACCCTGCGCCGCTACGTCGATAACTTCAACGAGAAGTCCGGCTTGCCGACCGTTTTAACGGTCACCGGCAACGAGCGGCGTTTTACGCCGTATAAAGAAGTCGTCATCTTCCGGGTGATTCAAGAACTGCTGGCGAATGTCCGTGCTCACGCCCATGCTTCGCGCGTTCAAATTATGCTGGACATCAACGAAGACACGGCGCAGGTCATGGTTGAAGATAACGGCAGCGGCTTCAATGTCGCCGAGGTGCTCAACGCGCCAAACGCCTCGGGTCTTGGCCTGAAGACTTTGAAGGATCGGGTGGGGATGCTGGGCGGCACGCTGACGATCGACAGCGCGGTCGGGCGCGGGACCAAAGTCATGCTGCAGATGCAGATCAACTGAAAGACCGTTCACCGAAGTTGCTTCAAATGACTTGGGATGAGTGAGCGGCTCAGCCCAAGTTTTTTAAACCACCAGGCGCGACTCCGATCATGAACGATTGAAGCCTCGTAATCTGTGGGATGCAGGGTGGGGGCACTCTATTCAGATAACAACGTACCGATCTCCGTTTCGAGATTGGTACGTTTGATTCAACCCGACCTTTTTTCAGGGGAGTCGTACACTGCAATATCAAAATACCGATGAAGACGATCATTGAAGAACAGGCAAAGGAGAAATCATGGCTGGAAAGTTGGCAGGTAAAGTAGCACTCATCACCGGCGCAAGCGCGGGCATTGGTCGGGCCTGTGCCCTGGCGTTGGCGGCTGAAGGCGCAAATCTGGTTGTCACGGCGCGGCGGCAAGAACGACTGATAGACTTGGAACAGTCTGCTCGATTGGCCGGCGGCAAAGCCGTGTCGGTCGTCGGTGATGCCCGTGACGAAGAAACCGCCCGCCGGGCGGTCGCAGCGGCCATGGAGAATTTCGGTACGCTGGATATTTTGATCAACAACACCGGTATCGGAAACTATAAGCAATTGATCGATACCAGCGCCGAAGAATACGACGAGATGATGGACTCCAACGTCCGATCGACTTTCCTCTTCACCCGGCACGCCGTTCCGGTCATGATCGCGCAAGGCTCAGGCACGCTTCTAATGATTTCGTCGATGGCCGGCATTTACGGCTTTGCGGGCGAGGCGGTTTATTGCGCGACCAAGTTTGCCCAGGTCGGTTTTGCGCAGGCCCTGGATAAGGAACTGCGGCCGCACGGCATCAAAGTCGGCGTGATTTGCCCCGGCGGTGTCAAGACCGAATTCGCCCTGGGCAAAGGCCGGACAGAGCAGGGCGTGGCCGAATCCGGTATGCTCGAACCCGAAGATGTAGCGAGCGCAGTTCTGTTAGCCTGCACTCAGTCACCCCGGTCGCGTATCATCGAAGTGCAGCTGCGCACAATGGATGAAGCACTGACGTAGTTGGGTGCGGATTAGTAAACAATAGCAAAAGGCAAACCATGACACCGCAAGAGACACGCGAGGCACCAAATCTAGCAGGCCGAATCGATCAAAACCTCGATAAGATTTTCCTGGCACAGTATGGGCACGTGCTAACGCTGGCCGAATGGAAAGCATTGCCCTTCGCGACACGGCGCGCGATAGACCAACAAGCCCGGCAGCAAGCCAATCACATCAGGGGTACACGCTGACCCCCGCAAACCGCAGCGTGACGCCTGACCCTTATCCGGGGCCTTCGCCCGATCTTCTCAAGAGGCCAGCCACGCCTGCCACCTGCC
>JADGQE010000028.1 GCA_017882055.1 Thermoflexales bacterium | reverse complement strand
CTGCCCATTTTGCCCAGAGGTCGCTTTGATCCCAAGCACCGAATCGGGAATAATGTGATTGTACTTGAACCCGACATTGCCAAAGCCTTCCCTGACGATAAAGCAGTGAATGAAGCCTTGCGCCTGCTGCTAAAGGCCAGCAAACTATCTAAACACGCCTCTGCCTAAAACTCGCCGCTCGAAGTCGATCCGACGCTGATTCGCTTATCCGTCGGCATCGAAAACGTGGCTGATTTGATCGCGGATTTGCAGCAAGCACTCACGGCTGCGTAGTGGTGGTGCGTGATTGGTTTACGCAATACGCAGCACGCAATACGATTGACACCATGCTCCATTCGCTGCTCGCTCACGGTTCCGCCGGCATCCTCGACGAGTTGCTGCTGTACTGCCTGCCGCTCGTCGTCGCCATCATCATCATCGCAATTGCCAGTCGCCGTGCGCGCAAGCAACAGCTGCCGCGCGAACGCGAGCGTCCAGCTAAGAATTCGGATTCAACCACGGGCAACAAAACGAGCGCAGACGATTCTTAACCGCCGCGCTCGCTTGAACGTCAAGCTTCACCCATCATACCGCATATTCCGCACTCAACTTTCCGCATTCCGCATTCAGCAACTCCCACGCGCGCCGTACATGCTTCTCTTCGGTGCGAATGTTGCCGATGGCCAATCGAATGATGTAGAAGCCATTGAGTTTGGTATGTGACAAAAACACTTCGCCGGTCGCGTTCACCGCAGCCATTAATTTTTCATTCAGCGCCCCCCACTGGGATTCGGGCACGTTCTTCGGAACAGCACGGAAACAGACCGTACTAAACGGCACCGGTGCAACTCGTTCAAAGTCGGATGAGGCATCAATCCATTCGGCCAGGCAATGCGCCATGCGGATGTGCTCGCGGATGCGCTCGATCAATCCGTCGACGCCGAAGGTCCGCACGATGAACCAGAACTTCAAAGCGCGGAAGCGCCGCCCTAGCTGCACACCGTAATCCATGAAGTTCTTGACGGCATGCGCATCGCCTTCAGTCGTGCGCAAGTATTCGGGCAAGATGCTGAAGGCGCGTTTTTGAATATCGGGATGGCGGGTGTAATACGCCGAAAAATCGACCTGCGTAAACATCCACTTGTGTGGATTGATGACGATTGAATCGGCACGCTCGGCTCCGTCTAACACGTGCCGCATCTCCGGCACAATGGCCGCACTGCCGCCATACGCGCCGTCGACGTGCAGCCACAGCTCTTCACGTTCGCAAATGTCGGCTATCGCCGGAACGGGATCGATGCTCGTCGTCGAAGTCGTGCCGACAGTCGCACACACAAAGAACGGCAGCCAACCCCTGGCGCGATCTTCCGCGATCGCCGCCGCCAGACGATCGGGCCTCATGCGAAATTCCGAGTCGACTTCGATCTTGCGCACGCCTGCCTGGCCAATGCCGAGCACGAGGCCCGCTTTCTCGACTGACGAATGCGATTGCTCCGAAGTGTACATTCGCAAGCGCGGCAGATCCGACCGACCCGCCATGCCTTCTTCACGAATACGTAGATTCAACGCTTCGCGTGCCGCGGCCACCGCCGTCAGCGTCGAGATCGAAGCCGTGTCCATAATCACGCCTTCGAATGAATCCGGCAAACCGACCATTTGCCGCAGCCAATTCATCACCACTTCTTCGAGTTCGGTCGCGGATGGCGATGTCCGCCACATCATGGCATTGACGTTGATTCCGGCACTCAGCATTTCAGCCAGCACGCCCGGCAGCGGTCCACTCACGCCAAAGTAGGCAAAGAAACCGGGATTATTCCAGTGTGTAAGTCCCGGTACGATGATGTTGTCGAAATCGGCCAGGATGGCCTCCATTGATTCGGGTGACGCGGGCGGCGCGGACGGCAGCTGCGATTTCACTTCGCCCGGCTCGACGCGTGACAGCACCGGATACCGATCGGGCTGCTCAAGATAATCGGCGATCCAATCGATCAATTGCTTGCCGTACTTTCTAAACTCATCGGGATTCATGTCACCGAAACTAGACATCACGCCTCCAGAAGCAAGTAGGATCAACGGGCCGCTTCGCGTGGTTACTCGGGCAAGTGGTCAACTGAAAACCGACCACTGAAAACTAATTGCTGAATGCTGAACGCTCAATGCTACTTCATATGCGCTGCCAGGTAATCGATCAGATCGATCTTGGTCAGGATACCTATCACCTGCTCGTTGTCCACCACGACGACGGCCGGGTTGCTGCCGAACAAGCCCATCACCGATTCAAGCGCTTTGTCGGACGTGACCGTCGTGACCTGTCGATTGACAATCGCCGCGATCGATTCGTCGGCGCTGCTGCCGGCGGTGACCATCTGCGTGAGCAAGGTCGATTCGCTGATCATGCCGATCAGCTGGCCGTCCATCATCACCGGTATCTGCGAGATATCGTGCGTCTTCATCGCGTTGATCACCTCCCGCACACGATCGGAAGGTGAGGCAGTGATCAAACGGCGGCCCGGTCGGGCGGCCAGTACATCGGACACGCGCGCCTCGCCCCAGGCTGATTCGAGGAAACCGTATTCACGCATCCATTCGTCGTCGAACAGCTTGCTGAGATACCGCGAGCCGGAATCGGGCAGGATCACCACCACGATATCGTCCGGGCCGAAAGATTGAACGATCGAAGACCTCAGCAAACCGGCCACGGCCGAACCGCTTGAGCCGCCGCAGAAGAGGCCTTCTTCACGCACGAGACGGCGCGTCAACAAAAACGATTCTTTATCGCTTACCTGCACAACCTCATCAATGACCCGCATATCGGTTGCGCCGGGCAAGAAGTCTTCGCCAATCCCTTCGATTTTGTAAGTCTTCAAGTAAGGTTCAGTCGGCACGCGGCCCAGGCGCCACGTCTCATACAACAGCGAGCCGATCGGATCGACACCAATTACTTTGACGCCGGGATTCTGTTCCTTCAAATAACGACCCGTGCCGGAGATCGTGCCACCAGTGCCCATGCCGGAAACAAAGGCTTTGATCTGGCCGGCCGTCTGCTGCCAGATTTCCGGCCCGGTCGTCCGATAGTGCGCTTCGGGATTCATCGGATTGTGGTATTGATTGGCGAGGACGCTGTTGGGCGTCTCGGCCACGATGCGCTTGCTCACATTGTAATAGGATCGAGGATCGTTCGGCTCGACGGCGGTCGGCGTCACGACGACGCGCGCGCCAAAAGCGCGCAGCAATCGAACTTTTTCCTGGCTCATCTTATCGGGCATGACGAAGATGCATTTGTAACCCTTGATGGCGGCTGCAATCGCCAGGCCGGTGCCGGTATTGCCGGAGGTTGCTTCGACAAGCGTGCCGCCAGGTTTCAATCGACCGCTGCGTTCGGCCTCTTCGATCATCGCCAGACCGATGCGATCTTTCACGGAGCCGCCGGGGTTCAGAAATTCCAATTTCGCCAGAATCGTGCAGCGCACACCTGCAACGACGCGATTCAATCGAACGAGCGGCGTATGGCCAATGGTATCCAGCACAGTATTGAAAAAAGACGGAGATGAATTAGTCGAGGTCATTCGAACTCCCCTGGGCTTTTGAAGATTGCAACTGGATGTTAGAGGCAAGAGGCCAGACACGCTGCGAACTTCTGGTTTCTAACTTCTCGCTTCGGACTTCCAAATTCAGGTTACCACGAAAGAATATCAGTGTCAAAGCCGTTTGCACTGCTTGCCCTTATATTGTATATTAAGAGTGTAAGCGGACTTGTCACGTCATTGCTTTACTATCAAAAAGGAGCCTGCCATGGTAACTCGTCGTTTCGCGTTGATATTGGTCACAGTGGCTTTGTTGGTTAGCGCAATGGCTGGTACAGCCTCTGCCGCACCGCTGCAGAGTTGTGTGTCCTACCACATTGTACAATCGGGCGAAAACCTCTTCCGGATTGGCTTGAAGTACGGCATGACCACCGATGTGTTGATGCAGGCTAACGGCATCTTCAATCCAAATCTGGTCTATGTCGGACAGTCGTTGTGCATTCCCGGCAACGCTGCACCAAACCCCAATCCGCAGCCCCAGCCACACCCGCAGCCCGGCACGGGCGCAGGGTTTTATTACACGGTGAAATGGGGCGATACGCTTGGTTCCATCGCTGGAAAATTTGGCGTTTCAATTTTTCGCATCATCTACGCCAATGGTTTGACCAATGCCAACTTTATCTATGCTGGCACAGTGTTATGGATTCCAGGTGTAAGCCCAACGCCGGGCGCCAGCTATCCACAGTGGAAAGGCGAGTATTTCAACAACGCCACACTGGACGGTCAGCCGTCACTGGTGCGCAACGATTCTCAGATCAACTTCAATTGGGGCGCCGGCTGGCCCACCTCTAAAGTCTCAGCGGAAGCCTATTCGGTGCGCTGGACTCGCACACTTTACTGGGGCACAGCCACCTTCCAATTTACGGCCGCAGCCGATAACGGCTTCCGGCTTTACGTGGATAATGTCCTGCAGATCGATAAGTGGATACAGACCGGTGGCGCAGCCTTCACGGCCGATGTGCCGCTGGGCGCCGGCTACCACACCATTCGCATGGAGATGTTCAAATCATCCGGCAACGGCTCGGCTTATCTCAGTTGGGCGCGCGTAACCCCCAATCCATCGGCCACACCCATTCCCGGCGCCACGGCCACCCCAGGCAGCACCGGCGGCCCCAGTGGCGTCTGGACCGGTTCTTACTTCGCCAATCAGGATCTTGGCGGCCTGGCCTTTACACGAATCGATCCAAGCATCAATTTCAACTGGGGTACCAGCTCACCCGGCCCGGGTATTGGCAAGAACCTGTGGTCGGCGCGTTGGATCAGCACCCAGCAATTCGATACCGGGTTGTACCAGTTCAGCGCGATAGTCGACGATGGTGTAAGAATTTACGTCGATGATCAGCTGGTCGTCAATGAATGGTCCAATCACGCGGGCACCAAAGTCATCGGCACGATCAATCTTACCGCCGGAGTGCATACCGTGAAAGTCGAATACTACCAATTCGGGCATGAAGCACTCATCACGGTATGGTGGGATAAGATCAAGTAATCACGGTCGATGACATCCGCTGCGCTATCTGCAAAGTCCGGCTATCTGCCAGCCGGACTTTGCCTTGGGAAAGCAGTTCGAGCGGAGAAACCGCGCGCTGAATCATCGCGCGTGATCTTCGTGAGCCCTTTTCTTGACGAAGTCTGGTCGATAGGGCTATAATCAGCCCCTGTCTCCAGCCACCTTTTGATTGTAAGGATAATCACCTTGGAAGACGAAATTGACTTGAGGAAATACTTCAGTGTTTTGTCCCGGCATTGGCGACTGATTGTCGTGATAGCGGTGATCGCGGCCGCCGCAGGGTTGGGGGTCGGTTCCGTGACACCGCCCACCTACGAAGCCACTGCCTTGATCGTGGTAACTAAGCCTCTGTATCAGCTCGAGTTCGATCCGCGGATTGCAACTACGCAAGATACCGGTGTAGCCTCAAGCAACAAATCCCTTCCGCAGCTGGCGATTTCAGACGATGTCCTGCAAAAATTATTCGATCGGTTTCGCGGCCAGTTACCCCGGCAGAATCTCACACTTGCTGAGTTCAAGCGAGGCCTCAATGCCAGGAACGGCACCGATGCCAGCGTCATTCAACTCAGCGCGCAAAATGAAAACCCCAGCCTGGCGGCTCAGCTCAGCAATGCCTGGGCGACCGATTACGTGACCTGCGTCAACGAGTTATATGCCCAGCGAGAAGCCGGTGCCACCTTCTTCGAGACGCAGGCCAACGAAGCTAAAGCCAGATTGGCGAGTGCCGAACAGACCCTGGTGGACTATCAAGGCCGGTATGACGGCAGTATTATCGATAGCAAACTGCAAGCGAGTCTAAACGAACTGAGCAATGCGCTGAAGACCAACGAGCTGCTGGCGGATCTGAGAGCGAACACCAGTCTGCTAAAAGATCGTTTGTCAGCCCAACCATCGGCCAGTTCTGCAAAAGTAGCCGACGATCTATCGAGTTTGCTGTTGCAGGTCAGCTCGTTGAACATCTCCGGGAGTGTTCCACTTCAAATCCAATTCACCGACGCAACTTTGCTGTCCAGCAAGACAATTGACGAACAGAAATCTTTTCTGGCGGGTCTCGATCAATCGCTTCAGGCGCGCGCCGTGCAAGTCACGGCCCGGATCAACGCTCTGACGCCGCAAGTTCAGTCCTTGCAGCACGATCTGCAGATGGCTACCACGGAACTAGATCGACTGACCCGTGAGCGCGATGTGGCACGCGATACCTATTTAACGCTCGCCAAGAAAGTCACCGAATCACAAATCTCGGCCCAGGATACCAGTGGCGAAGTACGGCTCGCCAGCCAGGCCGCAGTGCCTACGGAGCCGATAGCGCCCAGGAAAGTCGTCAACACGGTTCTGGCAGGGCTGGTAGGCTTAATGGTGGGTGCCGTCGCGGCTTTCGTAATTGAAGCCCGCCAACCGCGCATCCAGGTCGCAGCCATAGGTCAAATGCAATTCTCGCTGGCCGCCGAGGAAAAGGAACGCGTCTAATGCGTGCGCTCATCACGGGCGGAGCCGGCTTCATCGGCAGCCATTTAGCCGAAGCCTTGCTCGATCAGGGCCAGCACGTCATCGCCATCGACGATCTGTCGACGGGGCGAATTGAAAATATCGATCATTTGCTGCCCCACCCCAACTTTCAATTCGTCTACGAAAACATCCGCACTGAAACGGTGATGGACCGGCTGGTCAGCGAGTGCGATACCATTTATCATCTGGCCGCCGCAATCGGCGTCGAGTTGGTTATCAAAGATCCGGTTCGCACCATCGAGACTAACCTGATCGGCACCGAGATTGTGCTGCGTCTCGCTCGCCGGTATCGCAAGATGGTAGTGATCGCTTCGACGTCGGAAGTCTACGGCAAGAGCGAAGCGATTCCGTTTCGCGAAGACGGCGATCGGGTAATGGGGCCGACGATCAAAAGCCGCTGGAGTTACGCCGAATCAAAAGCGATGGATGAGTTTTTGGCACTGGCTTATCACCAACAATTTGGCGTGCCCGTGATTATCGGCCGATTCTTCAACACGGTCGGTCCGCGCCAGACCGGAACTTACGGCATGGTGATTCCGCGCCTGGCCAGGCAGGCCGCCGCCGGGCAGCCGCTAACCGTTTACGGGGACGGCCAACAGACACGCTGTTTCTGCCACGTGAAAGATGCGGTGCGCGCGGTAGTCGGCTTGAGTCAAGAAGCCAAAGCCATCGGTGAGATCTTCAACATTGGCAGCAGTGAAGAGATTACCATCCTCGATCTGGCAAAGCGTATTCGGAGCCGAGCAGGCAGCCAATCCGAAATCAAGCTGATTCCCTATGATCAAGCCTATGGCGCGGGCTTCGAGGATATGCGCCGCCGCGTACCAGATACCACCAGGATTAAAGCGGCCATCGGCTGGCAGCCGACGATCGGCCTCGAGCAAACACTGGACGAAGTCATCGCGCAATTCAAGTAAACCTGCCAGGTCACTTCGTGTAAACCTGGCAGGTCTGGTGTTGCGAGCACCCGCAGTTCGTCAATCGGATTTCAAAAAACCGAGCAGCTGCTCGTTGACTTCGTCGGGCGCTTCATTCTGCACCCAGTGGCCGCAATCGGGAATGTAGTGAATGCGCAGATTCGGCACCCATTTCTCAAGCCCAAACGTCAGCGACTTGCCCAGGGCGAAATCATCTTCGGCCCAAATCAATAGCGACGGCGTTTCAATCACCGGGACTGCCCGTGAGTCACGGTAACGAAACGCAGCGCGATACCAGTTAAGCATCGCCGTCAACGCGCCGGGCTGCGCCAGTGACGCGGCCATCACTTCCAGATCGTCGTCGGTGAACGCGTTCTTCCGAACGGCCATCTGCCGAAAAGCTACCGTCGCAGAATACATTGGCGCGAAGCCGAGTTGCGTTTCAGGCAGCCACGGAATCTGGAAATAGCCCATATACCATGATTTGCGGCGCTGGGCCGGGTTTTCCTTCAATTCGTGCGCAAACCTGGCCGTATGCGGAGCGTTCATCACAATCAACTTCTCAGTCGCTTCCGGATAGTTCATCGCAAACTGCCAGGCCACACCCCCGCCCCAATCGTGCCCGACGATGATCGCGCGCTCGCGGCCAAAAGCGCGAATCAGTTCGCGAATATCGGCCGTCAACGTATTGAGCCGATAACTCGAAACTTCCGCCGGCTTGTCGCTGAGATTATAACCGCGCTGATCAGGCGCCACCACACGATAGCCGGCCTGCACGAGCGGCCCGATTTGCTTGCGCCATGTATACCAGTTTTCCGGGAAGCCATGCAGCAAAACGATCAGCGCTCCATCTTCCGGGCCGGCCACGATTGTATGCAAGCGTACGCCGTTCACCGTCATATATTTCGATTCAGCCGGCACGCCCAACCGTTCGACGGCGCGTCGAGTCAATACTTCCGATCGAGCCGCCAGCGCCAATCGCCTGGCGCGTGCCTGCCGTGCTGAGGCTGCCGCCGCACCCACTGCCAATCCAATGAAAAACCATCGAAACCGAGTTCGGCTCATCGTCGACTCCTCACTCAAACAGAATGATTCCATCGGATACAATTATACTGCGATATGTCTTATCGGGCACGCGCAGCTGCACGATTGACCGGCATCACATTCGATCATACACTGCCCCGAACTATGCACTCTAAACTCCAGTCTAGCGCACCGAGATAAAAGCCTGATGCCCCTGAGCTTTTGTGGGGGCCTTCGTTTGACTGTGGTACGATGGGCGCATGTCCATTCGAAATCTACTCTTCATTGCGATCGCCGGCATCATCGCGGCCTGTGCCACGTCTGCGCCGAAGCCATTGCCCACACCCGATCGTTCACCCACCCCGGCAAATACTTCGACGCCGACTTCGATCCCGGCACCTGCTTCATCGCCACTGCCCACGGTCACTCCTTCGCCAACTCCGACGCCGATCCCCAAGCCCGACATCGGCGTGCAGGGACAATTCATCGGACCCGATGGCGACCAAGGCATCGAGCAAGCCGCCGATCTGGGAGTGGGTTGGATCAAGCAGCAAATCGATTGGAATTCCATCGAATATGCGCGCGGACTCTATCGCTGGGGCGAGATCGATCACCTGGTTGCCCAGGCCAAAGCCCGCGGCTTGAAGATTCTATTCAGCGTTGCGCGCGCGCCGGGCTTCTCGCGTGCAGAGCCGGTCGAAGAAGACGGCCCGCCAACCGATTTCACCCTCTTCCATGATTTTATGCACGCGCTATCGACGCGCTACAAAGGCAGCGTGGCCGCCTACGAATTGTGGAACGAACCCAACTTGCGGCGTGAGTGGCGCGGCTTCGATCTCGGCGCGGAAAAATTTGTGGAGTTGATCAAGCAAGGCGCGGCCGGTGTGCGCGAAGGCGATCCCGACGCCATCATCATCAGCGGCGCACCCGGCACAACCGGCATCGACGACAAGGTCAACGCCATCGATGATCGCGTGTACTTGCGCGAGATGACTGCAGCCGGCGTGGGCGATTTAGTCGATGCGATCGGCGCGCATCCCTACGGTGCTGCCAATCCGCCCGACGAACGCGCCGCCGACGGCGCACACAAAGCGTCCGGCTTCAACCGCCATCCCAGTTTCTTTTTTCTGGATACGCTTGAAGACTACCATGCGATTTTGAGTGAAGCCAACATCAATCTGCCAATCTGGATCACCGAAGTCGGTTGGCCCTCGATCGAGCGTTTTGGCTCAGTCAATACCACCGGCTGGGAATACGCGCGCGAAGTGACCGAAGCTGATCAAGCCACGTACCTCATTCGGGCAATGCAACTGCGCCGTGATCGAGCCTGGATCGGGCCGCTGATCATCTGGAATCTCAATGTCGCGCCGCTGCTAGGGCCGGGAAGACCTGAATCGGCTTACGGGCTGCTGCGCCCCGACGGCTCACGTCGCCCGGCTTATAAACAACTCAGGAATTCAGGTGAATAAAACAAAACGCCGCCACGCCGAGATAAGGTATAATTTGCCCCATGCCGCGAATACTCATGTACACGCGCAATATGGCCTGTCCCGATCAAGCGCTGGCCCGGCAGTGCCTGAAGGAATGGGGCATCGCACCAATCGAGATCAACGTTTCACACGACCCCGATGCTGCTCAGATCTTACTGGAGCTGGTCGGATCGTTGTTTGTGCCGACGATCGTGATCGCCGATGAGCACGACGAGCCGATCGAGCCGCCCAGGCCAATAGGGCCTGATCGGATGATCCGCAATATCGATCGGGGGTCGGTCATCAGCGAGCCGAATCGCAACGGCCTGCGCACCTTTCTCGTCAAACACGGATTACGCCCATCATGACAGTTGCGCAGCAATCCATTAGAATCGATGGACGCTCCGCCAGGTATTGGATCGGCGGAACAGGCAAGCCACTGATTTTGCTGCACGGCGGACTCGGCGATGCGCGGCAACATTGGGCCGCGTCATTCGAAGCCCTGTCGCCGCATTTTCAAATCATCGCGCCCGACCTGCCCGGCTTCGGCGTGAGCGAGCCGCTGCCGCTGCCCGATTATCAGGCTTATCTCGATTGGCTGCAACTGCTGCTCGATATGCTCCACCTTGGCGGACCGGCCTTGATGATGGGCAACTCGTTCGGCGCGGCACTGGCCCGCCTGTTCACCGCCGGAAATACCGGCTATATCGCGCGGCTGGTCCTGATCGACGGCGGCAGCATTTTCGAAGTGCCGGGCTGCACGCGGCCGGCCTTCGTCATTCCCGGCTTGAGTAATTTGATCATCGACCTGATTCGCCGCCAGGCGTATTCGTTTGGCGGCTTACAGAAAGCGATCCACGACGAGAAACTGCTCACGCCGGAATTCATCGCCAACGCGCAGGCCGCCTCGCATGGCTTCGTCGCTTCGATGAAACAGATCGCGCTGAACACCTCGCCTGCGCTGCGCACGCCCACCTGCCCAACGTTAATCGTCTGGGGTGAATTCGATCGTCTCAGCGCGCCTGAGAACGGCAAGCAGCTCACCGCTCAGATTCGCGGTGCACGCTTCACGTTGATCAAAGCGGCCGCGCACATGCCCCAGATCGAACAACCCGCCGCGTTTCACGCAGCGGTCTTGCCGTTCTTGAGCGGCAAATCTTAGCAAAGCGGGATAGTGGTAAAATGCTGCGGTTTAGGAAACCCATCATCCTTGCGAGGGGTTTTGTTTCGACTACCGTTTTCAAAGTCAACTCTCACAAGGTTGTTACTACTCCAGGATTGTCACCCTGAGCAGGGCGAAGGGTCTCTGCCCAATCGCGCAGAGATTCTTCGTTTCACTCAGAATGACCACAGAGTAGTTATGCAAGGTTTATGAAAGACGCCAAAGGAGAAGAATGAGATCACGTTTTATTGCCCTATTCGCCGTTCTGCTGCTGGTCGTGCTGGCGGCCTGCAGTGGAACGAATGCACCGGCGGCTTCGCCCTCCAGCGCAGCGCCAGCCACTGAGCCAACCACTGTTCCAGTACAAAACACACCCGCACCGGTCGGCACGCCGGTCCCTGCGCCAACAGCCGGGCCGACGCCCGACATGGAAAAGGTGCTGAACCCGCAGCCCGATGATTGGTCGGTCGGTCCTAAAGACGCCAAGGTGACCATCATCGAATGGTCCGATTATCAATGCCCGTACTGCGCGGTAGTCGCGCCGTTGCTAAAGCGCCTGACAGAGGCTTACCCTAACGATGTCCAATTCGTGTATCGACATTTTCCGTTGACCGGCCATGACAAATCGCTCCTGGCCACGCAAGCCACCGAAGCGGCTGGTGCGCAGGGCAAATTCTGGGAAATGCACGATCTGCTTTTTGCCTCACAGCCAGACTGGGTGGGCCAGGCAATTGATGTCTTCCGCAAGACGCTGAGTGATGATGCTGCCAAGATCGGCCTGGACGTGAAACAGTTTGATGCCGATGTCGATCAGGGTAAATTCAAAGCTAAGGCCGAGGCCGCACGTGACCTCGCAATTCAGCTCGGCATTGGCGGCACGCCGTTCCTGCTGATCAATCAGCAGCCGTGGCCGCAAACGGTAGACTATCGATCTTACAATAACCTGGTCGGCATGGTGAAGTTGTTTGTCGATCTGCCGAAGAAGCAGTTTAAGCAAGCGCCTGAGATGAAGATCGACAAAACCAAGACTTATCAGGCCACCCTCAAGACCGATCAAGGCGACATCGTGCTTAAGCTGTACGCCGATAAAGCGCCGCTGGCGGTCAACAACTTCGTGTTCCTGGCGAAGCAGGGCTGGTATGACGGCGTCATGTTCCATCGCGTGATCAGTGGCTTCGTTGCCCAGGCCGGCGATCCGACCGGCTTAGGCTTCGGTGGACCGGGTTACACCTTCTCAAATGAAGTGACGGGCCTCAAGTTCGACAAGGCTGGCTTGCTGGCAATGGCGAATGCCGATACGCCGGGTCAAGTGAGCCAGGGCACCAACGGCAGCCAGTTCTTTATCACGCTCGCGCCCGCGCCGAATCTCGACGCCGCCGATCCGATTACACAAACTAATTACACCATCTTTGGTGAAGTCGCCGCTGGCATGGACGTCGTCAACAAACTCACCTTGCGCGATCCGCAGCAGAATCCCGATACCATCGGCAGCATTATCAAGTCGATCGAGATTCAAGAGAAATAGTCTACAGATGAAGCAGATGAGCACAGATACAAATTCGTCTGCTTCATCTGTTCAATCTGCGGACAAATAAGGCAAGAACATTGTAGTAAGCGAACAAGGTTGCCCACATGCTAAATTGACCGGAAAGATCATAAAGTACTGCATGGAAGTTCACAACTTCCTGGGGCCAGGTCTGCCTGAAATTGTGTATCATACCGACTAAAAATCTGCGCATCTCTGCGCCCATGTGAGGACAAAATGCCGACCATCATCCAGGCGATCATCCTGGGCATCATCCAGGGACTAACCGAATACATTCCGGTCAGCAGCACCGCGCACCTCATCCTGGTGCCGTGGCTGCTCGGCTGGCAATATGATACCAACGCCAAATTCGTATTCGATATTCTCATTCAGTGGGGCACACTGCTCGGTGTCGCGGTCTACTTCTGGCACGACATCGTGGCAATTGTGCGTGAAGTGATCAACGGGCTGATCCAACGCAAGCCGTTCGGCACGCCCAATGCCCGATTGGGTTGGCTGGTCGTCATTGCGACGATACCAGCTATCATCGCTGGGTTGTTGTTCAAGAGTAAAGTCGAAGCGTTGTATAACTCGTACCTCCTCATTGCTATCATCGTTGTGGCAGCGGGCGGCTTGCTCATCATCGCCGAGCGCTTTGGCAAGCGACTGCGCGCGCTGGATTCGATGAAATGGCTCGACGCACTCATCATCGGCGTGTGGCAAGTGCTGGCTTTGATCCCCGGCGTCAGCCGATCGAGCGCGACGATGACGGGCGGCATGCTGCGCAATTTCAATCGCACGGATGCGGCCCGCTTCAGCTTCCTCATGTCGATCCCGGCTTTGCTGGGTGCGGGCGTCATCGCCATCAAGGATTTGCTGGGGGCCAAAGACTTGCTGTCGCAGCTGGCCGCGCCGCTCGCGGTCGGCTTCATTTCCGCGGCGATTAGCGGCTACCTGGTGGTCCGCTGGCTGCTGAATTACTTGCGCAGCCGCACCTTGAATGCCTTCGCGATCTATCGCGTCGTCTTCGGCGCGATCTGCATCATCGTTGCGCTGACACGGCTTTAATCGGTATGAATGATTTGACGTGCTTCGTATTGCGTAGCGCGGACTCTGTGTTGCGTGTTGCGTATTGCGTACTTGCCCTTGCCAGAGGCAACGGGTTGCGCCTTACGAAATACGCACTACGTTTTACGCAGTATGGTTTACTTTTTGCCCTCCTCGCCGCCTGCACCGAAACACCGCAAGTGACGCGCCCGCCCGTTCACCTGCGCGTCGCTGATGCGGCCGAACACACCCATGTCCTTGAACGACTGATCACGGCCTACACGCACGATCACGACTGGGTGACAATTACCATCGAGTCCATGCCGGCGGAAACCGCGATCGAGCAAGTTCACCAGAGCCAGATCGATCTAGCCGTGCTGCCGACTGCGCCGGATCAGAATCGCGACAAGGTGTGGGTAAGCGGCTGGGCGTATGATTCACTGGACATCATCGTGAACGTGGCAAACCCGGCGAGCAACGTAAGCCTGGCACAGCTGCGCGATCTGTTTCAAGGCCGCACGTTCGATTGGACGCCCTTCGGCGGCAGCGGCGATGTGATCCCGGTCAGCCGCGAAGCATCAGCCCATGCACGCGGGTTGTTCGAAGAACGAGTGATGGGCAATCGGGCCGTGACGTTGAATGCGGTGCTCGAACCATCGGCGCAAGAGGTGATAGATTTCGTGGCGCGAACGCCCACGGCCATCGGTTACGTCTCGATCAGCCAGGTCGATGCGCGCGTGAAGGTGTTAAGCCTCGAAGGCGTGCTGCCCAATGCTGCGGCATCCGCTTCCGGGCAATATGTTCTGTCCACGCCCAATTATCTAATCGCCCAGAACGAACCTCAAGACGATCTCCGCGAGTTTGTAATCTGGCTGCTGGGCAATGAAGGGCAATCCCAGCTCAGTCAAACAGGCTTAGGACGCGTGCGCTAGTACGGATTCGGTTAGAGCCAATCCTACTTCGGCCTTGAAATTACGCACCCCGCCCATTGGAATACTGACTCCCGTAAAACAACCGAGAGCGACGACGCTGAAAGTCTCAAAGGTTTGCATAGTTCCAGCGGCAGTTGCACCCCCTGGCACTGCGCTGGCGCGCAGCACCAGGGCAAGTGTGCCGCCACCGCAGTCCAACTGCTGTGGAAACTGCCAATTGCGTAACTCCTAATAGAAAACAAGCCCCGATCTTTGGCAGCGATCGGGGCTTGTCGTTTACTCGTTTTTCTTGCGGCGCTCGCGGTCTTCACCGCCCGGCTTGGGCGGCGGTGGCTCGAAGAAGCGTGCTTCGATCAGACGTATCACTCGCATCATACGCGAGCGCACCGCAGCCACAGGATAGAGCAATCGACTCAACAATCGTTCCAACCTAGTGGGCTTATGCAATGGCTCAGGCTCGCCCCATTGTATGGCGGCCGCGGCCCACGTCAGACCTGCGCCAAAACCGACCAGGACGACTTTATCGCCCGGCTTGACTCGCCCACACTCCACGGCTTCGCACAACGCAATCGGAATGCTGGCACTGGAAGTGTTGCCATACTGCTCGAGATTCACGAAATAGCGATCTTCGGTGATTTTCAGGCTGCGCGCCGCCGCTTGAATGATTCGCAAGTTGGCTTGATGCGGAATGAATAGATTGATGTCGTCCAGCGTCAGCCCGGCGCGTTCGACCACTTCACGCGTGGCCTTGTCCAAAACACGCGCCGCAAAGCGAAAGACTTCGCGGCCGTTCATTTGAAGCCAATGCTGGCCCTGCAGCACCGTCTCGGCCGAAGTTGGCAGACGGCTGCCGCCGGCCGGAACCATCAGCAGGTCGCCGCCCGATCCATCCGATCGCACCAGCGACGACAA
>JADGQE010000027.1 GCA_017882055.1 Thermoflexales bacterium | reverse complement strand
GTCTCGGGCAGATTGGGATCAGAAAACGTCTGCGCGTGCAGCAGATCGAGCACGCTGGGGCCAAGGAGCAGGCCGATCAGCAATTCGCCCAGCACCGCGGGTTGGCGCAGCTTCTGGCTCAACCAGCCGCCCGTTTTGGCGGCGGTGATGATAATCGTCAGGACTAAAAGCAGTTGGAGAAACGGCGGCATCGCTTGTTTCCAGGTGGTGAATGAGCGTAGTGCATTATACAATGACCAGTAACAAATTGACCAGTTGACCGATCGATCGCCCCAAATAAAAACCCTCCGAGTATTCGTCGGAGGGTTCTTGTCAAGAAAAATCGCGTGATTACTTGACGGTGAGAGTTCCTTGCATGCCGGCTTCTTTATGCCCGGGAAGATCGCAGACGATTGGATAAGTACCGGCCGCCGTTGGCGTAAATTGCAGAGTCTCGGTTCCGCCGGTCTTGACCGTGGCCTTGGCGGCTTCTTTGCCGTCCAACCCCATGATGACAAAGGTGTGATCGACTGTGCCTTTGTTGGTGATTTTGAAGGTGATCGGCTGACCCACGCCGGCGTTGAACGCATTCGGGCTATAGGCAAATTCGGTGGCATCAACGTTGAACGTCTTCCCGCTGGCTGGCGCTGGTGTGGAATTGCCGCCACCATTGCAAGCCGCCAACACCATCATGGCCAACAGGCTGATCAGGACAACTACCGAAGCTTTGCGCACACTCATTGCAGAATCCTCCACTTGTGTGATGTTTGTAATAACCTAAAAAATTGTACCATACCCACGCTATGATTTTGATCATGTTGCTCTCACAAAAACGACCGGCTTCTTGAACTATCAGAAGCCGGTCGTGTGAGTGTGAGTTAGCTACCCGAGGCTAGCCATCATTTCCGTTGTGATTGTCGTTGCTGTTGGAGTTGTCATTCGTGTTTTGGTTACTGTTGGTATTGTCGTTGCTGTTTCCGTTGTGATTGTCGTTGCTGTTGGAGTTGTCATTTGTGTTTTGGTTACTGTTGGCATTGTCGTTGCTGTTCCCGTTGTTGTTACTGTTAGCATTGTTATTTTGGTTGCCGTTGTTGCCATTGCTGTTGCCGGTCAGTTCGATCTGCGCGGCGACCATCCGGCCATCCGCCGTTCTGTTTGCCTTAACTTTCACGCGTTGACCTACGGCGATATTACCGTTGATTTCCGTCTGGGCGTTGATTTCGATCGTCTGGCCGTCGATGATCCAGGCTTGTGCGCTGATCGACTGCACATCGCCGGTCATTTCGACCTGGGTTGGCTCGGCCGTTGGCGCAGTAGTTGGCACGGCTGTCGATTCGCTGGTGGGTACAGCGGGCACCGGCGTCCGGGTAGCTGTTGGGGCGGGTGTATTCGATGGACGCGGCGTTGACGTGGGTTCGGTCGTTGCTGTCGGCTTCGGCGTTGATTCGGGTGTCGGCTCATTACCGGTTTCGATCTTGATCGAAGTCGCTTGCAGTCCGTTCGGACTGGTGATACCTTCTACTTGCGCACGTCGACCGATAGCGGGTTCGCCTTCGATTCGGGTAGCTGGATTAACCTGAACCGTGACTTTGTCTACAAGCCAGGTATCGGACTGCATCGATTTGATGGTACCGACGAATTCGACTTTGGTGCTGCGGCCGGCTTCAACCAGTGCTTCCGTTTCATCGATGCGGGTTCGTTCGAACTGGGCCGCGAGCGCACCGCGTGAAGCCGTATCGGCAACCGACAAGCGCACATTCTCGACGGCACGTTTCAAGCCATACAGCGGATCGCCGGGCAGCGATGAACCGGATGCCGCCACAGCCCCTGCGCCGAGAACGATACACACCAGCGCCACGGCGACAAATGAAGTGAGAATGCGAGACACAAAACCGGTGCGGCGCGGCGGAGTTTGGCGCAGTGCCCTGGCTTGAGACAAGAAGGTTCCGCGTGACTTAGCCTTGACGGCTTCCGATGGTTCCATGCGCAACGTCGGGAGCGCACCGGCGGTGGCCAACATCGGGCGCAGCCGCGTGGCATCTTCCGGGTATCGCGCCAGAATTTGATCGATTGGCTCATGATTTTCGAGCGCATCGAGGCACTCGATCAGTTTCGTTTCGAAATCGATGTCCATTATAAATCCACCGTCTGCGATGGCACCAGTTTGCGGGCCAGTGTGGCAATCGCCCGCGCTTGAAGTTGTTTGATAGCCCCTTCGGTCTTGCCCAACGTGCGGGCCACTTCTTGAATGGGCAGCTCGTAACCGAATCGCAGGCTAATCACGTTCTGCTGTTCATCGGTGAGTTCCGACATGGCTTGCTTCAAATCTTCATGCGTTAACATAGTTTCTACGATGTCTGCTGGATTGCTTTCGCTGCTCACAATCGATTCGTCTAATTCCACCTGCGGCGCGCGATAGTGTTTGCGATAATGATCGCTGACGACGCGCGCTGCTACGCCATATAACCAGCCGCGCAGGGTGTTTTGCGGCGCAGTCCGATCGCGCAGGGCGCTCAAAAAGCGCGTGAAAACTTCGCTGGCCAGGTCCTCAGCCGTATGCCGATCGCCGACACGGAAAGCCACGTAACGGAAAATCGGTGCGAAGTACGTATCATGTACCTGGGCCAGCGCATCCGGGTCGAGTGCCCGCGCACGCGCCAGCAAGGCCAGTTCGTCCTGCAAAATTGAAGTCTCCCGATCGTTTTTCTGGCGACATAGTGTTTGCGGTATCGCCAGATCCCTTGGATTATATCATCCTCGAAAGTTCTCTTCTACGTGCAGTCTGTGCTCATGATTCGCCCCGCCAGACTTGCCCCCAGAGTAATCAGATTTCAATCAATCTGACGCGCACCGGCTACCGGAGCTGCACCGGACTAATAGTCCACCAAATAAATCCTGATAGGTGGTAGTAGCGGCTTCAGCCGTTTGGAGGCGACTAAAGTCGTCACTACGAACCCCTCAAAACTTTTTGGGCGAGTATCAATACTGCCAACAGTGCAAACATCGCAAAGCGTGAAAGATGAAGGCGTTTCATTTTTAGTCTCCCGGTCTTGTGTAGCTTGCGGATTTCACTTAATAAGTCGGGGCAGGGGGACAAAAGTAACGGGGCAAACAAAACCAGGTTTCTGCTTCACGAGAAACCTGGTTTCTGATTTAATTCACAACCGCAAAGACGATCGCATATTGATCACGGTAAACTTCTTTCAGGCCGGGATCGGCTTTGGCCCGATTGAGGAAGGCATCGTGCGTGAGATCGGTCAGCACATACGCGCCGCCGAAGCGCGAGCGGATCTCGCCACTGGGCCGATCGACTTTGCCCTGCGTGATCTTGACCCATTCGTCGTACAAGGCGGCATCATACAATTGCATATAAGTCGGATCGAGGCCCACGGTGTAAACATTGGACGTGTTGTAGAAGAACAGACGCGGGAAATCATCCCAATCAGTTTGGAAGATCAGGCTGCCGGGCGGCGTGTTGTCTTTCAGCCAGTGCGACGCGGCGGCATACGTGTCGGCCGGCTGCGATTCGTCGATCAGTGCGCTGCGGGCCTGCGGCAGCGTGATCGCCAGCGGCACGATCAGGATCGCGGCAGCCCGATCGGGATCAGCCGCTGCGCGCGCGGCATACTCATGCGATACAAGAACGCTTCCGAGACGGCGAACAACCCGATCGACCAGAGCGCCGCCCGGCGCACGCGTTGACCGCGCAGCAGCCACCAGATCGCCATGCAGGCCAGCGCCGGCATGATCACACTGGCGATCTTCGCACCGAGCAGCAGCGCAGCCTCCGAGCCGTTACCGCCAAACAAAGATAGATAAACATGAAACAACAAATGATGATCGTAGAAAGCGTTGGGACCGAGGATGGTCAATGGCAGCCACGGGAAAGAGACCCGCAAACCCTGCTCGCGGATCAGCGCGCCCATGCGCATATGATAGAAGCCGTCGTTATCAGCCAGGTTCGGTGTGCCGAATTGAACGAAAGCGAACAACGCCGCACTCAGTGTAAAGAGCAGGGTGGCTGTCAGCAACATCTGGCGGTCGATGCGCAACGCCAAGCGGCGAATGGTTGAGTTGTCACTCGCGGTTGAGGCTTCGATTTGGGTCACCTGGCAGGCCCTGACATGTAATCAGTAGATCAGTCGCAGAACACGGCTAAAAGTAACGGGTTACGATAGATTGCGGCGCAATCGGCCTGCGATGTCGAATGTGGATTCCTTGCCGATGTGTTCTTCAGTCTATTAAACCAAATCATTGTAATCGAAAAGCATTCATCGACCAGCTAAGCCAGGTCATTCTAATCCGATTGGCGAAGCGCCATTTAGCTGGCGTTACGAGGTTACACTGATCTTCGAAAATGCAATGATATTGTGATGCTTATGCAACTATATATTGCATTTTGCATCAAATTATGATATTCTTATTTTGCTAGTGCATACAATAATAGACACCATAATCCCAATCCGAATCAAAAGAAAGGACAAGACTCATGAAGAAGATATTGATTGCGTTGTCCGAATGGGGATACTGGGGTGAAGAGCTAGTAGGCCCTTTGGAGGTGCTTGACGCTCAAGGCTACGAAACGGTTTTTATGACGGCCAAAGGCCAGCGCGCTCATGCCCTCCCTCCCAGCATGGAAGCCGGTTACTTTGATCCTCCACTGGACAAAGTGGTCACCGATGAACATTATGCCAGCATGACCCGCGAAGTTGATGCATCCACCCGCTTAGATAACCCCATCAATCTGTCTTCATGGTTCCCGGAGCGCCCTTTCTTTAATTCTGCCAACTTCGGTCATGAATTGGAAAAGTATTACACCGCGCGTGAAAAGTGCTGGAAGGATCTGGAACAGTATGACGCGTTGTTGATGCCGGGTGGCAGCGGCCCCATGGTGGACATGGTGAACAACCAGCGCTTGCATGATGTGATTCTGGGATTCTACGCCCAGAACAAACCGATTGCAGCCGAATGTTATTGCGTGACCTGCCTTGCTTTTGCCCGCGACTGGACTGACCGCAAAAGCATTATCTGGGGCAAGCATGTCACCGGCCATGCGCTGGAGTACGACTACAAAGATGGCACAGGCGTGCTGGGCGTGAATGCGAACTTCGGCCCCCCCTTCTATCCTCTTGAACTGATTTTGCGAGATGCGGTCGGCCCGAACGGCCAGTATCACGGTGGTGTTGGGCATCGCCTCTCGACCATTCTGGATTATCCTTTCCTGACCGGACGCTCGACGCAGGATTCCCATCTCGTCGGCGAGCTATTGATCGAAGTGCTCGAGCACGGCTTGCGCCGCTGGGGTTGGTAAACCATCCAACCGTCTCCGGGCAATCGGATTATGAGCGGACTGCCCGGAGTGCTTGATCTTTCCCATCACAAGAAGAGACACGGCTCCGTGCCCATCTTTTGGCGGTACAGGGATTGTTCCATATTCCATGTTCGTCAGGAAAGAATACACCATGTCCAACAAGACCGGTCGCTTTGCTATCCTTGAACAGTTTCTGGCTGATGGCATCACTTACATATTCGGCAACCCTGGCACTGTGGAACAAGGCTTCCTCGATGCTTTGGCCGAATATCCCCAATTGAAGTACATCCTGACATTACAAGAATCCATCGCTTTGATGATGGGCGATGGTTACGCGCGTGCCACGCAAAAGCCCACCGTCGTCCAGATCCATAGCACTCCGGGTTTGGGGAATACCATCGGCGCGATGTATCAGGCCATGCGCGGCCACGCGCCGCTGGTGGTCATCGGCGGTGATGCCGGGCTGAAATACGTTCCGATGGAAGCGCAGATGTTTGGTGACCTGGTGGCATTCGCTAAGCCAGTCACCAAGTGGTCGACGATGGTGATCGATTCGGCTTCGCTGTTGCGCACGTTGCGCCGCGCGATCAAAGTCGCAGCCACCCCGCCGATGGGGCCGGTGTATGTTTGTCTCCCGGCCGACATTCTGGATATGCCCAGCGTGGAGGAGGTGATACCCACTTCGTTTCCATCGACGCGCGTCGTGCCGGATGAGGACTTTATAAAAGAAGCGGCCGCGTTGCTGGCGGGCGCACAGCGGCCAATGATCTTCATGGGCGACGGCGTAGCCTACTCGGGCGCGCAGGCTGAGCTGACCCAGGTGGCCGAGTTGATCGGCGCAGAGGTGTGGGGCGTCGATGCGGGCGAGTTGAACATGAGCTACGCCCATCCGCTGTATCAAGGCCAGACGGGGCACATGTTCGGCGCCAGCAGTTTGCCCATCACGTCTAAAGGCGATGTGAATCTGGTGTGTGGCACCTATATGCTGCCAGAGGTCTTCCCCAATCTTGGCAACATCTTTGCATCGGATGCCAAAGTCATTCACATTGATTTGAATGCTTACCAGATCGCCCAGAACCATCGCGTTGACCTGGGCGTAGTGAGCGATCCCAAACTCACCCTGGCGAAACTGGCCGCTGCACTTGAAGCCACTTTGACCGTTAAGCAAAACGAAGCAGCCCAGGCGCGGACGAACGAGATCGGTGTAGCTAAAGCGGAGAAGTTGCAGGCGCAGTTGGCAGCCGATCAAGCTGTGCGTGACGAAGTACCGCTGCATGCTGCGCGCTTCATGGCAGAATTGGCGAAGCAATTGCCTGAAGACGCTATTGTCTTCGATGAAGCCTTGACCTGTTCGCCTGATCTGACTCGCTATCTATCGCCAACTGAACCGGGACATTTTTTCCAGACACGCGGTGGCTCGTTGGGTGTGGGCATTCCCGGCGCATTGGGCTTGAAGCTGGCACACCCGGACAAGACCGTCATCGGGTTCACGGGCGATGGCGGCAGTATGTATACCATCCAGGCCCTCTGGACAGCTGCGCATCACCACATCGGCGCCAAGTTTGTCATCTGTAACAACCAAAGTTACATGTTGTTGAAACTCAACGTGCTGCAATATTGGAAAGATCAAATCGGCGTACCAGAGCATGAGTTCCCGCACAGTTTTGATCTCAAAGAGCCAGCGATTGACTTCGTCACTTTGGCGCAATCGCTGGGCGTTCCAGGCGTCCGCGTCGAAAAGCCAGAGCAAGTTGGCCCGGCCATCCAACAAATGCTGACGACGGACGGGCCGTTCCTGGTGGACCTGGTGATGACTGACCAGGTACCGGGCGCCAAACCCAAGAAGTAAAGACCGGCCGGTGCAGGCTGTGATGTCAGGTTTCAATCTTCTCAATCAATTTCAACCATCAACTATTCTTGGAGGAAAACATGGGCAAAAAAGTTTTGATTGTGGCTTCGAACTATGGTTTGTGGGCGGAAGAACTGCAAGGACCGTGGGACGCGCTGAAGAAGGCCGGCCATAAGTTGACCCTGGCTACCTACAAGGGGCTGCCTCCCGGCATTTTGAAACTCAGCATGGATCCGGCCTTCGTCGATCCGATGCAGAAAGTCGCCGTCAACCCCGCGCCAATGGTGGAGCGCGTCAAGCAAATTCTTGCAGATGGCGAATGGGATCATCCCATCAAGATTGCTGACGCCAATATGGCCGATTATGATGCGCTGGTGCTGGTGGGCGGTCCGGGCAGCACGCTTGACATCGTGGGCAATGCCAGAATCCATCAGAAGCTGGTCGAAGCGTATCAGACCGACAAGATTATCGGCGCCATCTGCTACGCTGTCGGCGCGCTGGTCTGGGCGCGCAACCCGGATAATGACGGCAAGAGCATCATGTGGGGCAAGACTGTCACCGCGCACCCGCGCGAATGGGACTTCATTGATGATCTGCCTTATTGGCTCCACAATCCCACTCCGGAAAATCCTGAATTGAATTTCTTCACGCCAGGCTTTGTGTTCCCGCTTGCTCAGATCGTCGAGAATGCGGTCGGGCCACAAGGCAAAGTGCTTTCCAAGCCAAATACGACTCACGAGAATCCGCTGGTCGCCTACGATTATCCCTTTGTCACCGCCCTCTCCGCCGAATCATCCGCCGCCTTCGGCGACAAACTGGTGGAGGTGCTGGCGACCCAGCCGAGCGCAGGACGCAAATTCTTCCGCCGCCATATCCAGTACTTCCTTGACAAGGATGTGGACGGCCTGGTCAGCCATGACTACACCAAAGATGCCGTGGTTCAATCGGTGGATTTCGTTGTCCAGGGCCCCGAGGCGTTGCGCGCGCTCTTTACCGGCTATCTCCAGATGATTGGCGACTTTACTTTGAACAGTGTGGATGGTTTCATCGAAACCGATAATATCATCCAGTTGGAAGCCACCATGCAAACAACCAACGCCGGTTTGCGCAAAGTGTACGATATATTTGTGATGAAAGACGGCAAGATTCAGCGCCACATCACTGGCGTCAAGTAAATCCGGCGCTTCCGGGTTTGACGGGGTAATTTCCTGCTCAAGCCGGAAAATCCGTAAATCTCTGACTGGGGTCAGACCGGTCAGGTCTTATGGACCCGACCGGTCTGACCCGTGGAGGTAAAAGAGTTATGAAGATTTCTCTCAAAGTTAATGGCCAACCGCACAGCGCCGATGTCGAGCCAAGGCTTCTGCTGGTCGACTTTTTGCGCGACACGCTCGGTCTGACCGGCACCAAGCGCGGCTGCGAAACCGGCGAATGCGGGGCTTGTACCATCCTGTTAAATGGCAAGGCCGTCAAAAGCTGCCTCACCCTGGCGGTGCAGGCGGAGGGCGGCGAAATCACCACGGTCGAAGGCCTGGCGCAAGACGGCCAGTTGAGCGTCCTCCAGGAAGCGTTCTGGGAGAATCACGCCGTGCAAGACGGCTTCTCAACGCCCGGCCTGCTGATGGCCGCCGCCGACCTGTTCAAGCGCAACCCGCGCCCCACCGAAGCCGAAGTGCGCGCCGCCCTCGACGGCAACCTCGACCGCATCACCGGCTACCAGAACGTGGTACGCGCCATTTTAGCCGCCGCGGACAAGCTGAACGGCGTAGCCGCCCAACCCGCCGAAGCCCCGCCCGCTTCAATCATGGGCGCTTCCATCAAAACCAAAGAACCTCCGGCGCTTTTGCGCGGCGAGACGCAATTTGTGGGCGATATCAGCTTCCCCAAACAGCTCCATGCCGCCGTTTTGCGCAGCGCCTATGCTCATGCTGCGATTAAAAGCATCGACACCAGCGCCGCCGCCGCGATGCCGGGCGTCGCACGCATTTTCACCGCCGTCGACATCGGCGCCATGATGCCTCTGCCGGTCGTGTGGGTGCCTCAGGATGTGCAAAGCCACTTTCCGCCCCATCCATCCGGCATCGTTCCAGGCAGCCAGCCCATTTTGGCTAAAGACCGGGTGCGCTATGTGGGTGAGCAATTAGCCGTCGTCGTCGCCGAAACGCGCCAGCAGGCTTTCGATGCGCTCGACGCCATCAAAGTTGAATATGAACCTCTACCCACCGTCGTGGACGCCGAGGCGGCGCTCAAGGAAGGCGCGCCTCAACTGCACGAAGCGGCGCCCAATAATCTTTTGGCCCTCGCTAGCTATGGCGACAAGGCCGTGGTAGACGAGGCCATTGGCAAATCGGAAGTGGTCGTCAAGCAACGCTTCCACAATCAGCGCATGATGGCCAACACCGTCGAGACGCGCGGGTGCGTGGCGAACTATGACCTCAAGACTGAAGAGTATACGCTCTGGACAAACGTCCAGCCGCTCTACCCGGTGCGCCTGCTCATCTCGCAATACGTTCTCGGCATCCCTTACAACAAGTTACGCATCGTCGCCCCCTTCTTTGGCGAGAGCCTGGGGAGCAAGGGCTACCTGAACGCTGAATACCCCATCATGCTCTTCATCTCCAGGCAACTGGGGCGCCCGGTGAAGTGGGTTGACACCCGTGAAGGTCTGGCGCGCTCCACCACGCAGGGCCGTGATCAGGTGGAATATATGACGCTGGCCGGCACCAAAGACGGACGCATCACCGCCCTCTCTTGCACTGCCTATAGCAACGTAGGCGCTTACCCGGTCATCAACGCGCCGGGCCAGCCGCGCACGCTCATCGGCCGGAGTATCCCGGGCGCGTACATGATCCCCTCCACTTTTTACGAAGTCAACATTGTCTACACCAACACGGTGCCGGTCGGGCCGCTGCGTGGATCGGGCCGCGCGGAGGCCACCTTCGCCATCGAGCGCATGATCGACCTCTATGCCCGTGAAATCGGACTGGACCCGGCCGAAGTGCGCCGCAAGAACATGGTGCCGCCCGATAAGTTCCCCTACGACAACGGCGTCGGTTTCACTTATGACTCGGGCAACTACCCGGCGGCGCTGCAAAAGGCACTGGAGAAAATGGATTACGCCAACCTCGCGGCACGCAAGGCCGACGCGCGCCGGCGCGGCAAGCGCCTGGGCGTGGGCATCGGCTCTTATGTGGCCGTGGCCGGCGTGGGTCCTTCCGGGGTGATGGGCAAGGAAGGTCTAGTGAGCGGCACATGGGGGAGCGCCAGCGTCCATGTGCAACCCTCTGGCGAAGTGCTCGTTACCACCGGCGCGCAGCCGCATGGCCAGTCGCAGGGCACCACCTTCGCCCAGATTGCCGCACAGGAGTTGGGCATCCCGGTCGAATACGTTTCCGTCCACCACTCCGATACGTCCAGCGCGTTGTATTACGGCCAGGGCAGCTATGGCAGCCGCTCGCTCAGCGTCGAAGGCACCGCCGTGCAAATGGCCGTGCAGAAGATCAAAGCCAAGGCGTGCAAGTTTGCCGCGTATCTGTTCAAAGCGTCCGAAGAGCACATCAAATTTGAAAACGGCAAAGTCTTTTTAGTCTTCGCACCCGATAAGGCCGTCCTGACGCTGCAGCAGGTGGCGTTTATGACGTGGCTGGCCTGGGATTTGCCGGAAGGCATGGACCCCGGCCTGGAGGCCACCGCCTACTTTAACCCGACCAACTTCAACTTCCCTTTCGGCACGCACATCGCGCTAGTGGAAGTGGATGAAGAGACCGGCAAAGTTGAGGTAGTGCGCTATGTCGCCGTCGATGACTTTGGCAATGTTGTCAACCCCGCCGTGGTGGAAGGCCAGACGCACGGGAACATCGCGCTGGGCATCGGCCAGGCGCTCTATGAGCAAGTGGTCTATGACCCGCAAGGCCAGATCCTGACCGATAGTTATGCCACCTACGCACTGCCTAAAGCCTCAGCCTTGCCCACTTTTGAATTGGATCGGACGGTGACGCCTTCGCCCACCAATTCGCTAGGGGCCAAAGGTGCCGGCGATGTCAGCAATCCGCCCGTCGCCCCGGCCATCGTCAATGCCATCTGTGATGCGCTTGCCGACCTGGGCATCAAGCACATCGACATGCCCGTCACGCCCGAAAAAGTCTGGCAAGCCATGCAAACCGCGAAGAGCGAGGAGGTGAGCGATGTATCCCAAGCCATTTGACTACGTCATGCCCGCAACGCTTGATGAGGCCATCCAGAAACTTCAGCAAGACAAAGCCATGGCGCTGGCTGGCGGCAGCGGCCTGGTTCCAGCCATGAGCCTGGGTCGCGCCGCGCCCGCTCTGCTGGTGGATTTGCGCCAGTTGGCAGATCTGGCCGGGCTTGCCCCGCGTCCGGAAGGCGGTTGGCGCATCGGCGCGCTGACCACCTACGCCACGCTGGCAACGAGCCAGACGCTACAAGAGAACTACCCGGCGTTGGCAGAAGCCATTCAGGGCCTGAGCGACCCGGCGGTGCGCAACCGCGCTACGCTCGGCGGCGCGCTGGCCGAGGCGCACCCCGCCTCCGATGTAGCCGCCGCAGTGCTGGCGCTCAAGGCTACGCTGCAAGTGCGCGGCCCGGCTGGCGCGCGCGCCATCCCCGCCGCCGAATTTTTCACCGGCCCCGGCCAAACCGCGCTGAAAGCGGCGGAGATCATCTACGCCGTCGACCTCCCCGCCGCAGGCAAGGCCTCGGCCTATGAGAAGTTCAAGAACCCGGCCAGCGGCTACGCCCTCTGCGGCGTGGCGGTTTGCCTGGAAAAAGCCGGAGGGAAGATTGTGGGCGCGCAGGTAGCGCTCACCGGAGCCGCCGATTATCCTCAACGGCTCGCCGACGTAGAAGCGGCGCTGGTCGGCCAAGTACCGACCGCCGCCCGCGTAAGCGTGGCTGCCGCGCAAATCGGCGCAGCCAGGTTGAACTTTGTCACCGACCTGGCGGCCTCTGCCGCCTATCGCGCGCACCTGGCCGAAGTTCTGGTCAAGCGTGCGCTAGCCCGCGTCGCCTGACGCGCTAATTAATAAAGGAGACCTCCTATGAAAGAATGCACTGTACCAAGCGCAGAGTACCCCTCTTTGCAATCGGCCATCAACGATGCAACCTGCGACGTCATCCAGGTCAAAGCCGGCGTCTATAAAGAAAAATTGGCCATCACCCGCACCGTCAAACTCCAGGGCGCAGGCGCGGCCGCCACCGTCATTGACGGCGAAGGCGCTGGGCCAATCGTTCGCGTCACCGACGGTGCCGCGCCCATCATCGATGGTTTCACCATCACCGGCGGCAATGCCACGGCCAACAATGGCCGGGGCGGCGGCCTCTACATCAAAGGCGCCACGCTCACCCTCGCCCACTGCAACATCGTGGATAACATCGCCAGTTCCGACGTCAACGTGTTCGGCAAAGGCGGCGGCCTATATGCGGAAGCCACCACGGTGCCGCTGCAAATTCAGGCGAACAATTTCCAGAATAATGTGGGCTTTTCCGTACCTCTGCATCTGACCGTGGTTGAGAACAAGGGCGGCGGCAACGGTGGCGGCTTGGCGCTTGGCCCTGGCGCGTCTGCTGACATCGTCGGCAACACCTTCCGCGGCAATATCGGCTTCACGCGCGGCGATGACACCGGCTTCCCCTACCTGGGCCAAACCTGGGGCGGCGGCGGCATCTACACCGAGGGCGACACGGTGAACATTGACGGCAACACCATCGCCGACAACTTCGGAGGCCTGCGCGGCAACGTGGGCCACGGCGGCGCCGTCAACATCGCCAGCGGCGCGGTAACCCTCAGCCGCAACAAGATGTTGCGCAACACCGCGTTGGCCGACGGCTCCTTCGGGCAAGGCGGCGCCGTCAACGCGACCGCTCAATTCCGATCGCTGACCATCACTGATAATGACTTCGAAGGAAACACGGGGGTGTTGAGCGGCCACTCGCCGCTGCCCAATGCTTTCATCAGTTGCGGCGGAGGCGCGGTGCATATCTTTGCCCGCGTGGCCCCGCCCGATAACATCGCGACCATACGCGAGAATCGTTTTGTCAACAATATCCTGGCGCAGGCCATCGTCGGCGCAGGCGGACAGGGCGCTATCATCGGCGGCGGCGCCGGCGCTCTCTACGCGGCCCGCGCCGCCACGGTTGTCTTCGAGAAAAACATCGTGCGCGGCAATGTTGCTGTCGAGAATGTCTGCCTGAGCGGTTCGGGCGCGTTTGGCGGCGGCCAGGGCGGCGGCGTCGTTTTCCAGGCCGTACAGAACCTGACGGTGGACAGCAACGAGGTCACCGGCAACGCCACCAGCAAACGGTTGGTGAACGTGGGTGCCATCGCCACTAACGACGGCGGCGGCATCTCGATCTGGCGCTCGCCCAATGCCGTGGTCACCAACAACCTCGTCACGGGGAACATGGGCGTCGAGACGGCCACCTTCATCGCCCGCGACGATCTGGGCATCTACGCTATGCGTGGCGGCGGCATCTACATCAACGATGTGGAACTGCCCGATTTTGACGGCCCTCCGAATTATGGCAGCCGCGCCGTGGTGCGCGGCAACCGCGTCCTCAACAACCTGGGCGTCAAAGTATTGAACGCGCTCGGCGGCGCGGCGCCGGCGATGGTCATGGGCGGCGGCATCTTCGTGGGCAATATCTCCAACGTGGAGATCACCGGCAACGAAGTGCGCGGCAACGTGAACACCGAAGTGCAAACGCCCAACGTCTACAGCGACTACGCCGGCATTTCGCTCTATAAGGTCGGCGCGCTGACGATGAAAGATAACATCGACGAGAACAACACGCCCTATGCCCAGCCGCAGGCCTGGGCCATGCGCGCCCTGCCGCGCCCGGCCGAGACCAAGCGCTTCAAGGTGGGCGACATCGAGTGCATCGCCATCAGCGACGGTCACCTGGCCTACATGGGGCCGACCGGCTTCCTCTTCGGCAATGCGCCGCAGGCGGAATTGCAGCAGGCGCTGGACGACTTCAACTTCCCCGCCGATTACTGGGCGGGTACCTACACCTGCCTCGTCATCAAGACCGGCGGGCGGTGCATCCTGGTGGATACCGGCCCCGGCAAAGCGGCGCCGAGTACCGGCCACCTGCTCCAAAACCTCCAGGCGGAGGGCATCAAGCCGGAAGATATCGACACCGTCATTATCACGCACGCGCATCCCGACCACATCGGCGGCATCGTCGACAACCTCGGCAAGACCAACTTCCCCAAGGCGCGCTTCCGTATGTGGAAGAGCGAGTGGGAATTCTGGACCACCAAGCCGGACCTGGGCCCGCTACAAGCGCCGGACTTCTTCAAGTTCAACCTGCTCATCTTCAACGGGAGTCTGTTGCCGCTCATCGCCAGCCAGATGGACACCATCGACGATGAGGCGGAAATTGCCCCCGGCGTTTCGGCAGTGCCACTGCCCGGCCACACGCCCGGACAGATTGCGGTGAAGGTCGCATCGCAGGGCGAGCAGTTGCTCTACATCTCCGACGCGGTGCTGCACCCCATCCATCTCGCCCATCCCGAATGGCTCTCGATGCTGGATCTCTACGCAGAACAGACCATCGCCAGCCGCCACAAACTGTTCGAGATGGTGGCCAACACGAAGACGCTGCTAATGGGTTATCACTTTGATTTCCCGGCGATGGGACGCATCGTCAAGAAGGGCGATGCCTGGAGCTGGGAAACGGTTTAGTCTGTAGAATAATCGAAACGTTTTGGATTTTCATCCATCTAAGGAGACCCCATGTCTATCGAACAGAACAAAGCCATTGTCCACCGCTTCGTCAATGAACTGTGGAACAATCAAAATCTGGATATCGTCGACGAAATCATCGCGCCGGAGGTAGTATTGCATGACACGCTCTGGAACGACGTAAGCGGCCGTGAAGCGCTCAAGAAATGGTGGGCGGAGATTATCTTCACGGCCTTCAGCAACATTCACATGACCGTGGAAGACTTGTTCGGCGAGGGCGACAAGGTGTCGCACCGGTGGGTTTCCACTTCCAAACACACCGGGCCGCTGATGGGGGTGCCGGCCACTAACAAAGATTTGCGCTGGACCGGCCAGAACATCTACTGGTTCAAAGACGGCAAGATTGTCGAGCTGTGGATGAACCAGGATCACCTGGGCGTTATCGGGCAACTGGGCCTCATGCCGCCGATGAACTTCGGCTCGTAGCAGACTCAAGCGAGGAGGCTAGAGCGATGAATGCGAAAGGGCAGAGAGAGCCAAACCGGCTGAAGCGGGACCTCGCGGCCGGTAAGGTTTGCCTTGGAGCGACGATCACCATGAACAGCCCGGTGGTGGCGGAGTTGTGGGCGCGCGTCGGGTTCGACTGGCTTTGGTTCGAGATGGAACACACCGCACTCACCGAAGAGGCCGTGAACACCATGCTGGTGGCCGCCAACGGTGCCGAG
>JADGQE010000305.1 GCA_017882055.1 Thermoflexales bacterium | reverse complement strand
GCGCTCGACCGCTTCATCGCTGCTCGCCGATCGCGTTCGCCGCAGCACCGCTCGCACCCGGCAATCCGATCGGTTTCCTGGCTCCGCGCCGTGAGCATGATGATGGGCGTATCACCACCCTGGCGCACGCGCCGCGTGATCTCCCAGCCATCGATGCCGGGCAACATCAAGTCGAGGATAATCAAAGTCGGCGGCTGACGATCGATCTCCTGCAGCGCAGCATAGCCCTTTGCGGCGTGGCGCACGGTATAGCCCGCACGCCGCAGATAGATGCTCGCGACTTCGGCGACGGATGGTTCATCTTCGACGATCAGGATCGATACATCCGGCATTAATTTTTCACCAGAGTGGATTCGGCCGGGGGTGAAGCCAATTGGACAGCAGCGGGGGCAACCGGTTTGTGGCGCAGCGACAACAACGCCCGTCGAAGCCGTGGCACACGCAGGATCAACAGCGTGCCGATGATGATGCCGGCCAACAGCGGCTTCCACGCATCGCCCGATAGGCGGAGTGCATCGCCTTTGATTACCAGGGCCAGGTGCAACATTGCCAGTATCGCTCCCAGATAGATCAAGCGATGCAGGCGCTTCCAGCGTTTGCCCAGCCAGCGCATCGCCCCGCGGAACGAAGTCGCCGCTAAGGCCAGCAAGATGATGAACGCAGGCAAGCCCACCCACAGATAGTATTTTTGAAGGAACTCGGGCACGATATAGTTGAACTGATAGCCGTAGTCTGCGCCGACAAACAACCACAGGTGAATAGCGGCATATATAAAGGTATACAAGCCAAGTGTCCGTCGCAGACGAACAGCGTCCTTCCAATTGAGGTAGGTGCTGATCGGCGAACAGGCCAGCGACAGCCCAAGCAGGATGATGGCCGTGTCACCCGTGCGCTGCGTAGCCGCCTGGATCGGATTGAAAGTCAAGTGGTTGCTAAGCGCATCGACAATCAACACGACCAGGGGCAGCAACGCACCGATGTGCACGGCCCATCTGATCCACTGGAAGCGGGTCTTCAAATACTTCATCACAAGGTTACGCCTGACTTGTTGGCCTTAAACATTGATGGTTTAGAAATTCGCGTGCAAGTCCATGCCCGCATACATCGAAGCCACCTGATCGGCGTAGCCGTTGAACAATAGCGTTGGCCGGCGGTCGGCATCGCCGATGCGCCGCTCGGTCGATTGCGACCAACGCGGATGCGGCACGTTGGGATTGACATTGGCATAGAAGCCGTATTCATCGGGTGCAGTGAGCGGCCACAACGTAGACGGTTGATCGGCCACGAGATCGATCTTGACAATGGCCTTGACACTCTTGAAGCCATATTTCCAGGGCGTCACGATTCTGATCGGAGCGCCGTTCTGCGGCAGCAAATCCTGGCCATAGACACCGGTCGTAAGTAAGGTCAAATCATTCTGGGCTTCATCCATTCGCAAGCCTTCAGTATACGGCCACGGAAACGATGGATCGGATTGCCCTGGCATCTGCTGCGGATCGAGGATCGTCTGAAAACGAACGTACTTCGCTGCGTTTGTCGGCTCGACTTCGGCGAGCAACTGCTTGAGCGGGAAGCCACGCCACGGAATCACCATCGACCAACCTTCGACACAGCGCAGCCGATAGATGCGCTCTTGGACCGGAAAGCGCTTGATCAATTCGTCGATGTCGTAGGTGTGCGGCTTGTTGACCAGGCCGCCCACTGCAACCGTCCAGGGCCGTGTCTTAAAGTCATGGGCCAACCCGGCCACGCCCTCTTTGCTTTGAGTAAATTCATAGTAGTTGTTGTAGCCCGTTACGGCGGCATAAACGGTGAGCGGATCACCCAGCTCATCTTTCTGGCCCGCCATCGCCCCGACTTCGGCGGGCAGTGGAGTCGGCGCCTGCGGCGCGATCTGCGGCGCGCAAGCGGCTAACACAGCGCCCGCGGCAAAGACCGCCGCGCCCTTCATAAACTGGCGTCGATTCAAATACACGGCCTCAGGTGTAATGTCCGACGATCGAATCTTATCCGGTTTCCAATTGGTACTCATAGTTAACTCCCTCCCTTGTACTATTCATTCAGCAATTGCTGAATGACTTGCTCGGTTTCCCCGTAGTTCCCCTCGCCAATATGAGTGTATCGCAGATGACCGCGCTTGTCGATCAATCGCAATTAAGGCGAGTCTGATCTCAGTGCTGATTCGACGTGCGTTTCCTGTTGAATTGAAACTCGAATGACCTGGTTCTGTGAAGAATAACACGCGCCCATTAAGCCAGCCTGGAGCAAATCTTACAGGATTGTTACAGCTGAGCGATACCTGATTGGGGAGGAGAACGTAAGGGAGCGCGGGCGCTTCAGGCCCACGTGTACAGCCACGCTCGCTGCCGCTTGCCGACAACAGTCAGCACGCCCATCTTACGCAGGCAGTACGTGATTTTGTGCGCCACATAGTCTGGCCGCTGTAGCGCGGCTGCTAACTCGTGACTGGTAAACGGCGTGGATAACATGGGCGGAATGAAACGGCGAAAATCAGCCGGCGTGGTGAAGGTGACACTCTCGATCACGCCAAGCAAACGCCGATTGCACACACGCCACTCCCCCGCCCGATAGCGCCGCCGACCGGAGCGCGGACAACGGATCTCGTCTTCATGAATCAACACCACTTCCAAAGTAAAGTTAGGATGCGACATCAACTCAGGCAAACTCACCAACTCCAGAAACACTTCATCCAATGTGCCGCGCCGCGGTGACTTGCGCCGGCCGAGCACAGTTTGCTGGTCGGCTTTCACACGCGTGATCCATTTGGCCTGCGCGATCGGGTAGACTAATCGCACACGCTGCGTCTCGAGTAGATGCTGCAATTTGCGCTTCAACGCCGAAAAGTGACGTGTCTGAATCTCGATGAGCTCGTCGCCGTGCACGATGTCGATCACGTGACCATCGACCGCGACTTCGAGACGGTCGTGCGGACCCGCGTAATGCCGCTTGAGCGCCGCATGCAAATCTGTTTCGCGTAAAGTGCCAATCATATGAGCATCGTGAAAGGAGTCTGATTAAGCAACCCTTGAACTATCAAGCGGGGCGATTGTAGCCGGAACAAAAACGAAAAGCAAACACGCCCGTATTTCTTCATCGACCCTGGTGAATAGACACAAGTGCTCAAGTCGGCGTCTCGCCGACGATCCGCGAGGACGCGGATCAAGAGCCAAAATCAAGATATGTATCATCACCAGATCGACTCTGTTGACTCGAGCCTGGATTCAATTTATACTGGCGCAGCGGTTGATAGCTTCCTCGATAAGGTTGAACCATGACCTACTCTCGACGGCGCAGCCCAAAACAAACTTTCGGTTTAGTGACGGTCATCCTGGTGCTTAGCGTGGGCCTCATCGCCTATCTCTTTACGCGCCAGCAGCACTTGCCGCTATATCTCGTCTGGCTCATCACGCTCAGCGCCATCACTTTCTTCTGGTACGGCTTCGACAAGGAACAATCTAAGCGTGATGGATCGCGTGTGCCAGAAATCGTGTTGCAGCTGCTGACACTAGCGGGCGGCTTTCCCGGCGGCTGGCTGGGCCGTTTGATCTTCCATCACAAGACACGCCACAACAGTTTCCTGGTTATCCTGATCCTGAGCACGATTTTGCATGCCGGCTTAGCACCGTTTCTATTGACACTCCAGTAGTCCACCAAATAAGATAAGAGGGGTAGCATCGGGCCTGCCCGTCAAACGCCGACAACCCTGCAAACGCCTGGCGGCCCACTCCGGCTCCGCTGGAGCCAGAGACATGGGCAAGCACGCAGGGCAGGTCGGCTATACTACGCCCCATCAAAACTTTCGTGGTTGACTACCAGGGACACACATGAAAAGGAAGGAAGCAGGATGAACTTGACGACTGAGCAACTTAGCGCCCGCATCGCCGGCCTGCGCGCACCCGATCGATCGCAGTATCCCGAACTGGCCGGTTACACGCGCGACGAGTTGTACGAGGACTGCTTCGGCGGCGGCGGGCTGTATCTCGCCGCGCGGATGGCACGCGCGCTGCGTCTACGGCCGGGCGACGTCGTGCTCGATCTGGGCTGCGGCAAAGGCCCGTCGGCCATCTTCCTCGCGAAACACTTCGGGGTGAAAGTGATCGCCGTCGATCTATGGACCTCGGCCACATTCCTCAATCAGAAGTTCACACAGCGCGGTTATCGTGATCGCATCATCCCGTTGAATCTGGATGCAACGCAGGAACTGCCGTTTGCAGAAGATTACTTCGACGCGATCTGCTGCATGAACTCGTTCAACTTCTATGGCGGCAGCGTGGAGTATCTGCGCCACCTGCTGAAGCACCTCAAGCCCGGCGGGCCGTTGTGCCTCGGTTCGGAAGTGCTCTCGGATGAATTCACTGCAGAGCAGTTGCAGCATCCGCCCTACGTGTATGCCTTCCAACTTCCGCCGCCCAACGAGCACGTCGACGTCTTTGAGGGTGACTTCAAGAAACAACACACGCCGCAGTGGTGGCGCGATCTGTTTGAAGCGTCCGGCTTACTGCAAGTGGAACACTGCGCGGAGCTCGACGACGCGGACGTGATCTACGAGGAACTGGTGCGCTACGAACACGAGCACAACCTCGATCCGTTCGATGTGGAGATTTGCCTGCAACAGATGGACTGGGGTCGAACCCATCGACCACACAAATCGCTGTACGTGCTGACGGGGCGGAAGAAGTAACCAGAGACCTCTAACGTTCCTTGCCTTTACGCAAGACCGCGAAGAAGAACTTTAGCACGTGCGGAAGCAGATCTTGTTTTTTGAAAATGCACCTCTGCGCCGCTCGAAGCCGCTGGTGTACAGTGATAAAGGACTGTGCGCAGCGCCAGGGTGAGTCTTCAACGGATTCCAAACGGATTAGCGGATGGATGCAGCGACCATCATTATCCGCTTATCCGTTACCTGTCCGTTGAAGATAATCTATCCGCCACCGCCCGTGCCATGAATGCCGCCCTCAGTCAACGATCGAATATCGCCGAGGATCGCGTCGATCTCCTCAATCGTCACGGCTTTGCCGGTATCCTTGTTGACCAATTCG
>JADGQE010000304.1 GCA_017882055.1 Thermoflexales bacterium | reverse complement strand
TCCAGTCCGAGACGCTGGCCGATCGAATGACGGAAGGTGATCCGCAGGGCACCAGCGATGACGATGAGATCGATGGCGTGAATGTGAAGTTGGGTGTTGTGCGAAACTGATGCGTGAGATCGCTATTACGTATCACGTATCAACATCACGCAGCACGTATCACTGTGGTAGAATGACGCCGCCAAAGGAAGGAGGTGGCTATGCCGATTCCGTATGAACGTTTGAAGAATGCGTTGCTGGCCGAAAAAGCCAACCTGACTGAACAGCTTCAGCAGTTGAGCGCCGTCGCCAAAGAAGAGGGTGTGGGTTACAGCACGCACCCGGCCGATGACGGTACGACGGCCTTCGATCAGGCGCGCGATCTGGCCGTGCAGGTCAACGAGCAGCAGACACTGCAACTGGTGAATGACGCCCTGGTGCGTTTTGACAACGGCACTTATGGGCTGTGTCTGGATTGCGGCAAAGAGATTGACGCCGCTCGTCTCAAGGCGATTCCTTACACGCCCTTGTGTTTGAGCTGCCAATCGAAACGCGAGCGCCGCTCGTAAGCTAGTGGTCCACCAAATAAGTTATGCGGGGTAGCATCGGGCCTGCCCATACCCGACGCAATGCGTCGGTGGGCCGCCAGGCGTGTGCCCGTCAAACGCCGACAAGCGGCTATACTACGCCCCATCAAAACTTTCATGGTTGACTACTAGCCGTGCTGAAAATCTAACCACGGAGACACGCAGGACGCGGAGAAATCGATTGATGCTTCGCGTTCATGGCGGATCCGTGGTTTGTGGTACTGCGGGGAAAGGTTGTTCTTTTGAAGCGAAGTCAGATGCTCGTCCCGGTTTTGGCTCTGATTGTCATTGCCGTCGATCAGGTCACTAAGTTCATTGTGTCGGCCAGCCTGCCGCTGTATGGCACCTGGTCGCCGTTTCCGGGACCGAATCCGTTTTTCCAAATCGTGTACGTCTATAATACCGGCGCAGCCTTTGGCCTGTTCAAAGACCTCGGCACGGTATTTGTGCTGATTGCCCTCGTCGTGATTGGCGCCATCGTTTATTACTCCCGTCGCCTGGCGCAGGGGCAGTGGTTGTTCCGGATCGCACTTGGTTTGCAGCTCGGCGGCGCGCTGGGCAACCTGACCGATCGCGTCCGGCTCGGCCATGTGATCGACTTCATCGATGTCGGCATCGGCGCCACACGTTGGTACACTTCGAATCTGGCCGACGTGTCGATTGTGGCCGGGGTGATCTTGCTGGGCTTTGCGATGTTGCGTGACGCCTGGCGGCCCACCGACGCGAAGCGTCGGGCATGGGCAGAGAGGCAGCCAAAGAAATCAAAGACCGGCGACGCCGGGATGTCGAGTGTGCAGAATTAGAATCGGTAGGCTCCGCTGCAAAAGCAAGAGGTTGCTCATTTGAAAAAAACAACCCGGCTGATTCTGATCGTTGCGGTGGTGATCATCGCAGTGGATCAGGTGATTAAATATTTCGTCTCAATGTATTTGCCAGTGGGCGGCGCCTGGTCGCCTTTGCCCGGCCCCTCCCCGGTTTTTCAGATTGTGCATACCATTAACACCGGAGTCGCATTTGGTCTTTTCAAAGATCTCGGGCCGGTGTTTATCATTGTCCGACTGACGGTCAGTGCGGTGATTATCTTCTATGCGCGACGTTTGCGTGAGGATCAAAAACTCTTCGCGCTGGCATTGGGACTTATGGTCGGTGGCACCCTTGGCAACGCCATTGATGGCATCCGGCTTGGCCACGTGATTGATTTCTTCGACGTAGGGATTGGCACTTTTCGCAACGCCTCGAATCTTGCGGATTGGTCAATTGTCTTGAGCGTGATCCTGCTCGGGGTTGCGATATTGCGTGAGGAACGCAGGCAGAAGAAATCCAACCACGGAGACACGGAGACACAGAGCCTGTCGAGTTAAGAGACTCTGCGCTCTTGTGTTCTCTGTGGGTTGCTGTTAGCTATGATGGCAGAGCGGATCGTTACTTTAACCGTGGCACCCGGCGAAAATGGTCGTCTCGATCGTTTCATCGCTGCCCGTTTGGCCGATGTCTCCCGCACTGCAGTGCAACGCTTGATCGACGATGGCTTCATCCTGTGCAACGGATCAGCCTGCGATGCGGCAGATAAGATCGCGCCGGGGGATGAAGTTGTCGTTCGCATTCCTCCACCTGTTCTGACGGATCTTGTTGCTGAAGACATTCCGCTTTCGATTGTTTACGAAGATGAGGACGTCGTCGTGATCGACAAGCCGGCCGGTCTGGTGGTTCATCCAGCGGCGGGCCATGCGCACGGCACGCTGGTGAATGCCGTGTTGAGCCATATCCCCGATCTCGAAGGCGTCGGCGGCGAGATTCGACCCGGCATCGTGCATCGGCTTGACAAAGATACCTCCGGTTTGATCGTCGTGGCCAAGCACGATCGATCGCTGCGCGAACTCCAGGCGCAGTTCAAATCGCGCACGGTTAAGAAAGTTTATGTGGCATTAGTGGAAGGCCTCGTCGCGCCGGCACAGGGCATCATCGAAGCGCCGATTGGCCGCCACCGGAATCATCGCAAAAAGATGGCCGTAGTCGATGACGGCCGAACCGCTCGCACGCGTTACAAGTCGATCAAAGTTTTCCACGCTCCTGATCTGACTTTGATCGAAGCTTATCCCGAAACCGGGCGGACGCATCAGATTCGGGTGCATTTTGCGTGGCTCGGGTATCCGCTGGTGGGCGATACGATGTATGGCCGTAAGAAGCCGTTGCTCGCGCTCGAACGACATTTTTTGCACGCGGCCTCGTTGACGTTTCGTCTGCCGTCGAGCGGGCAGGAGCAGACGTTTACGTGCAAATTGCCGGTCGAGCTGCAATCGATTTTGGATCAGTTGACATCGGCTGAAAAATAAGGGAAAATCAGACGAACCGATGTTCTAATGAGAGGAGACATTCATGCGCGAACTTACCGTGGCGGTCGTTCAAATGGAAGTGAAGTTCAACGATGTCGAAGCGAACCTGGTGAAAGCTTCGGAATGGATCCATCGTGTGGCGACCGAGCAGAAAGTTGATCTGATCGTTTTTCCGGAACTGTGTACCACCGGTTATGAATGTGGTGTGCGCTTCACCGATTACGCCCAGCGCGTTCCCGGCCCGTCGTCGAATTTGATCGCGCAGCGCGCCAGTGATTTTGGCGTGCATGTCGCTTTCGGTCTGGCCGCCAAAGAGAAAGTTGAAAGTGTCCTGTATAACTCGGCGGTGCTGATCGGGACGGATGGCGACATGGTCGGCGAGTACCGCAAGGTGCATTTGAAGGGCGAAGAGCGCCTGGCCTTCCGTGCCGGCTTCAAATTCCCGATCATGGAGGCCGAGTTTGGCAACGTCGGCCTGATGATCGGCTGGGACCTGGCATTTCCCGAAGTGGCGCGGACGTATGTGCTCGACGGCGCTGATTTGCTCATCGAATGTGCGAACTGGGAGAAGCCGAATGATCAGGAATGGCGCACATATTTGATGGCGCGTGCGTATGAGAATACGTGCTTCGTCGCGGCGGCGAACCGCATCGGTACCGATGCGACTCTGAGTTTCTTCGGCCAGTCGATGATCGTGGGTCCGCGCGGCCAAATCTACGCGGCGGTCGACGAAGAGATCGAAGGTTACGCCGTCGCCAAGATCGATCTGGACGACGTGCGGCGCTATCGCGAGGAACTGCAAATCCTGCAGGCCCGCCAGCCCAGCGCGTATCGATCGATCGTGAAGCAGTATTGAGTTGGACATTGGAGATTAGAGGTTGGAGGTTGGATCGTGCTCAACGGTTACATTGATTTACGATCTGATACGGTGACTCAGCCAACGCCCGAAATGCGTAAGGCGATGTATGAAGCCGAGCTGGGCGATGACGTCTTCGGCGACGATCCGACGGTGAATCGGCTTGAAGAACTGTCAGCCGCGAAGATGGGCAAAGAAGCGGCCGTATTCGTTGCCAGCGGTACGATGGGTAACCTCACGTCGCTGCTCACCCACTGCGGCCGCGGCGATGAAGTGATCGTGGGCAGTGAGGCGCATATCTTTCGCTACGAAGCAGGCGGATCATCGGCACTGGGTGGTATTGCTCAGTTTCAAATTCCGAACAATGCCGATGGAACGCTGCCGTTAGACAAAGTCGAGGCCGCGATCCGGGGCAGTGATCAGCACGAGCCGCGCACGCGGCTGATCGCGATCGAGAACACGCACAATCGCTGCGGCGGAACCGTGCTGCCACCGCACTACATGCGCGAAGTGCGCGCGTTGGCGGATCGACGCAGCCTGCAAGTCCATCTCGACGGTGCGCGCGTCTTCAATGCGGCCGTTGCTTTGGGCGTGGACGTGAAAGAACTGACGCAGTACGTTGATTCAGTAACATTCTGTTTGTCGAAAGGTCTAAGTGCGCCGGTCGGATCGGTCATTTGCGGATCGAAAGATTTCATTGCGCGGGCGCGACGGATCCGCAAGCAGCTGGGTGGGGGGATGCGGCAGGCGGGTGTGTTGGCGGCAGCCGGCATCGTCGCACTGGAGAAGATGATTGATCGATTGGCCGAAGATCACGCCAACGCGCGTCGACTGGCAGAAGGCTTAGCCGATATGCCGGGCTTCATTGTCGATCTGGATCGCGTCCAGACTAATATCCTGTTCTTCGAACTTGCGCCTGATGTGAAAGTTGATGCAGAGGTTGTAACCCAGCGCATGTTTGAGCAAAAAGTGAAGTTGATCGGCCCCGGCGTCCATTTCCGGCGTTTCCGTGCCGTGACGCATGCCTGGGTTGATCGGGCTGACATCGATCACACGCTGCTGGCTTTCAGGAACGCCGTGAGGAATTGAGATTGTAGTTGACAAAAGTGTGCCGGTCTGGTATGATTTCGCGCGCGAAAGAAGATGTGTTGGACCCGTGGTGTAGCGGCCAAACATGCGGCCCTGTCAAGGCCGAGATCGCGGGTTCGAATCCCGTCGGGTCCGCAGTTCCAACTAGTGGGGTTCCCCACGAGAGGCAGAAACGCTAGAGTCGGTTGCAGAGCCACAATGGCGTTGCCTCGTATGAAGAT
>JADGQE010000303.1 GCA_017882055.1 Thermoflexales bacterium | reverse complement strand
GCGCCGATAACGCGGATGTTGAGTTTCTCCAGTTGCTCTTTAGCGCGCCTGGCATGTTCGCGGCGAGTGTGCCCGGCGTTGATCACCAGCAGCACCCCATCGACGCGCGTGCCGAGCACAGTTGCATCGGTGACGGCCACGACCGGCGGCGCATCGAAGAGCACGATGTCGGCGCGATTCTTCAGCGCGGCCATGACCTCAAGCATCCGCTGCGAGCCAAGAACCTCAGCCGGATTGGGCGGCAGCGGGCCGCTGGTCAACACTTGCAGGTTTGGCACGCCGACGTCTTTCAACGCGGGTTCGATCGGACCTTTGGCATCCATGAAGAGGGAGGTTAAACCCAGATCATTGTTCAATCCGAAAATCGTATGCACCGTCGGGCGGCGCAGATCGCTATCGACCAGGATCGTTTTCTTGTCGCCCTGAGCCATCGTCACGGCCAGATTGGCAAGTGTGGTCGATTTGCCTTCGCTGGGCGCGACCGAAGTGACGAGCAACGTGTGGATCGATCGATCCAAACCTGAGAAATAGATGTTAGTGCGCAGCGTGCGAAAGGCTTCGGCCGCCGGCGAGCGCGGATCGGAGAGGGTGATGAGCGATGATTGATGTTGGGACATGGGCTAACCTTTGAATGTGCGTAATGAGATAAAACGTATTGCGTATTGCGTATTCCGTACCGCGTAATGAAGATTGATTAGGCAGTACGGATTACGCAGTCGATTTTGTTCGTCGGGCACGGCCCGATTCAGAGCCGGCGATGGGAATTGCGCCGAGCACGGTCATGCCCAGCATTCGCTCGACATCGTCGGGGGCGCGCAGAATGCCCACCTCGATCGATTCGAGGAAGAAGACAATCAAGGTGCCGAGCATCAATCCGATGACGCCACCGGCGGCGGTGTTGAGTGTGGTCTGCGGCCGGAATTTGCCATAGCTGGCTGGTTGGATGACGGCGGCGCTCACACGATCTTGCTTGAGTTGCGTGGTGTTTTTTTGTTGCCGCCATTCTACAAAGGCTTGCGCCCAGGTGTTGGCGATGTCGTTAGCCTGATTACCATCGGTGTCGATCACGTCGATCTGGATCAGATAATCCTCGTCTTTTGAGGCGATGGTTACCTTATCCTTGAGGGTTTGTGGCAGCATGTCCATTTGCATTCGATTGAGGACGTCCTGCGCGAAGTTGGTGCTGTTGATAAAAGCCACGAAGCCGCGCAGAATTTGTTTCGTCGCCAGCAGCGTGCCGTTGTCGAGGCGATCTGGCGTGACGGAGATCTGGATCGAGCTCTTATACTCGACCGTTTGCAGCTGGCTGAAGCCAAAGGCGGCGGCGGCCGTGAAGATTCCGACCATCAGAATGATCCAGCCGCGCTTGCGTAAGATGCGTAAATAATCTTTGAGTTCCATTGACCCTCCGGTTGCCATTCTACCATAGCAATGATCAATGACCAATGATCAATGACGAAGATTGATGCCTGATCCCCGATCTCTGATCCCTGATCCCTGATCAACTGATCGCCGCTTACCTACTTCGGTATCTCACCCATGATGTTGAAGCCCAGCGCTTCGACTTCGCTTCGCTCACGGAGGCTGGGATCGAAATAGTGCGCGACGAAGGCCAAGACGATGCCCAGCGCCAATCCCAGGCCGACCCGAATCGGAATGTCGAGGCGGCTTTTGAGTGAAGGCGGCACGGCCGTAACGGCTACGGTGTCGAGCGGCGTCACCGTCGCACCCGCTGCGCCGTTCTGCGGAAAGATGAAGCTGTTTCGTTTCTGCATGACCTGGACGGCGGAGGTGGCAATGGCCGTCAACTGGTCTTGATCACCGCCATTGAAATAGAGCACGCTGATGCTGCGCAAGTGATCGGCGGTGATCGATCCGGCGACTTCGGCGGCAGTGACGGTCCGGCCTTTCGCCGTCGCATCGTCGGCCACGGCCTGCGCGAAGTCGCCGGTCCTGGCCCAATCACTGAGTCCGCCCGCGATATATTCGGAAGCGAGCCAGGCCGGATACGATCGATCGTAGAGCGAAGCCGTTTCAGTCTGCGGCGCGTAGCCGACCGAGAAGCGCAGCGTCGCGGCATAAGCCGCCGCCGGGGCGTGATACGTGATCAAGCTATAAGCGGCGATCAGAATCGGCGGGATAACGACGAGCCACCAGCGGCGAAGAAGAATCTTGATGATGAGGCGAAGTTCCATGTCAAACTCCGAACGGACCACCTTGCCTTTGGCAAGGGCGGGCACGCAATGCGAAACACGCGGCTAAGTGCTGCGTGGTGCGTGTTGCGTATTTTGATGCTCGATGAATTTTTCTTCCAGGAAGTTGCCCAGATTTTGTTTGAAGACCTCGGCGCTGAAGCGTTCGGCGTTCGATCGGGCGGTTTGCGGATCGAAGCGCATCGAGTTGAAGCGCTGCACGCCGTCGATCAAAGAGTCAACGGTCTGCTGTCTAAAGAGTACGCCGGTCTGACAGTCGATCACGGTGTCGAGTGCGCCGCCCGCACCGAAGGCGATCACCGGCCGGCCGCAGGCCTGCGCTTCCACGGGCGTGATGCCAAAATCTTCGTAACCGGGAAAGACGAAGGCCCGGCAGCGCGCCATCAGATCGGGTAAATCGGCCTCGGGCACGCGACCCAAAAACTGAATGTTCGGCTGGGCCAGCTTTTCCAATCGGGCCTGATCACGCCCGCTGCCCGCAATCACCAGCGGCAAGCCCAGTCGATTGAACGCCTGGATCGCCAGATCGATCCGCTTGTAAGGGATCAGTCGCGAGACGATCAAAAAATAGTCACCGGGTTGCGGCTGCGGCCGGTAACGCCGCAGGTCGACCGGCGGATAGATAACGACCGACTCACGCTGGTAGTGCTTTTCAATGCGGGTTTGAATCTCGTGGCTGATGGCAATGAAATGATCGACCCGTTGAGCCGCGGCGAAATCCCAGCGGCGCATCAACGCCACCAGCGGCTTGAGCGCAATACACGGCAGGCGGCCCAGTCCCTCACTGCGGGCGTAATCGTCGAAGTTCCACACATAGCGCGTTGGCGTGAGGCAGTAGCAGACATGCAGCGCCGATTTGCTTTGGCCGTTCTGGCGTACGCTGCGGCTGTTTTTGCGGACGCCGCTGTCTTTGCGGACGCCGCTGTCTTTGCGGACGCCGCTGTCTTTGCGGACGCCGTGGCAGAAGCCGCTTTTGTTGCTCAGGATCAAATCGTATTTGCTGAGATTCAGCGACGACCACGCTCGCGGATAAAGCGCGAGGTAAGGCTGTTGATGCCGATGGATGCCCGGCGCATGATCGAGCCAGGTGGTGCGGATGTCCCAACCTTGATAGCGGGGCGGCATGCCTTTGCGCCAGTACATGCTGGTATAGATCGGCGCGCGCGGAAACATCTCGACGAGTGTTTCGAGCACGGCTTCCGCGCCGCCCATTTGATTGAGCCAGTCGTGAACGATTGCCAACTGCATGAAGTTAAATCATCGGATTGAGTGCGCGGATGGGTTTGAAGGTCCGGCGATGCACTTCGCACGCGCCCAACGATTTTAACGCGAGTTGATGAATTCGTGTGCCGTAACCCTTGTGCCGCGCAAAGCCATAGCCCGGATAGCGCGCGTCGAGTTCGATCAGCCAGTGATCGCGCGTGACTTTGGCGATGATCGAAGCGGCGGCCACCGACAGTGAAATCGAATCGGCAAAGTTGAAAACCGATTGCGGCAAATTGACCCTGGGCAACCTGACCGCGTCGATGATCAAGGCATCGGGCTGTCGAGAGAGCGATTCGATCGCGCGGGTCATAGCGAGTCGGGTCGCGGGCAAAATGCCGATCGTATCAATCTCGTCGGCCTCGGCCCGACCGATACCATATGCCAGGCTGGCCTCGATGATGAGTGGATACAATGCTTCGCGTTGAGACGGAGAGAGTTTTTTGGAGTCATTCACTTTGCAAAGACCCTGTGTCTTTGCAAGATTCAGGATCACTGCCGCCGCGACGACCGGTCCGGCCCACGCGCCGCGCCCGGCTTCGTCGAGACCGGCGATAGCGGCGTGACCCTGCCGCGTCATGCGGAGTTCGTAATCGAGGTGAGGGTGACCACGCGGATCGCCCCTACGAATTGCGGGCATATTTTCCGCGCCAACCGTTCAATCGGACGCGCATCACTTCGATGACCATGTTGATCGAATCGCGGATCGGGTTGATCTTGGTCTGCGGGCGGTAGTACCAGGTGATGGGCACTTCGATCAATTTGTAGCCGTGCCGCCGCGCGATAAACAACATTTCGACGTCGAAGCCCCAACCCTCAATGGTTTGCAGCGTAAACACGTCGCGAGCCACTTCGCGCCGGAAGACTTTGAAGCCGCACTGCGTATCCTGGATGCCGGGGATGGCGAGTAGGCGCACGATGAAGTTGAAGACGCGGCCCATCAAGTGGCGATATTCCGGCTCGTCCACGCGGCGCGCGCCGGGCACTTCACGCGAGGCGATGGCGACATCGTAATGATCGACGGCCGGCGGCAGGAATTTGTTGATCTCTTCGACCGGCATTGAAAAGTCGGCGTCGCAGATGAAAAGATATTCACCCTGGCCAGCGAGCATGCCTGTTTGAACCGCGGCCCCTTTGCCTTGACGCGGTTGGTCGAGGACGCGGGTGTAAGCATGCTGCGCCGCGAAGTCCTGGGCGATTTGCAGCGTCGCATCGCGGCTGTTGTTGTTGACGATGATGACTTCGACGGGATAGCTTTGGGCGGCGACAAATTGATCGACCTGGGCCAGGCTGGCGGGCAGACGTCGCTCTTCATTGTAAGCCGGTATCACGATGGATAGGAATGGCGTGGCGTTGATGATCGATCCTCACGAAAGCCGCGCCGAAATCGAGCGCGGAATGATGTGCGGCTAGAATACCGCGATCTGATTGATCCGTCAATCGAGGTTGGACTATGGCAGCAATTCTCAATTTGACCTGTCGTAATGGGCAGGCGACTCGAAGTCGCGCCCGCCTGGCGCGCCAGGCCATACCCAACGCTCCAGCGGAGCGTTGGTGGCCCGCCAGGTGCCACCGCATTGCGGTGGGCATGGC
>JADGQE010000302.1 GCA_017882055.1 Thermoflexales bacterium | reverse complement strand
GTGGTGTACTTCGCTCCCGCGATAGCTGCCTGAATATTCACTTCGGATGATCGTGGGCTTCAGGCTCCCGTAAGGCGGCTTACATCTTCTCGCACACGATCAGCATATGCTCGCCGATGCCGACGATGGGCAACAAAACGCACGCGTGCTATTCGATGATTCGGTGCAGACGGGAGCACCCCCACTGCCCATACCCCACGTTCCACAGGAACGTGGGTGGGCCGCCAGGCGCCGCACTGTCCAGGGACAGTGGGTGCAAGTGTGTGTGCGTTGACACCCTTTCCCCTGCCGCTGCGCGCGCGGTGGAGGAGCAGAGGTTGGGGGCAGGCATAAACCTGTAACTGTTGAGCAGGTATTACAAGATCAGCGCTCGAACAGTGAACGCGGCAAGCCGGACTGCCGGATGATACCAGCCAGCGTGCCCATTTTCAATTCGGCGTGATCAGGGACGGGGACGGTGAGGGTGCTATGACCGGCGGGGCTTTCTGCATGATGATATGACTGCCTTTGCGTCGAACCTGTTTGAAGCCGTGCTGCGCCATGATCTGGCACACATCACGACCCGACAACACGCGCAACTTAGGCACCTTTCGACCTCACGGCGACTTTGATGCGAGGCCTGGGCAGCGTGGGCATAATGGGCATGATGTAGGTCTCTTTCTTCAAGCGCCGTCGAACCTCAGAGGACGAAGCGGCTTCGAGAAAGCCTTCCACCGCTTCCACGAGATTCAGCCGCGCTTCTTCCACGGTACGGCCTTGACTGACAACGTCCAACTCCTGGCACGTCGAGACAAAGCCGTCTCCTTCACGTTCGATGACGGCGGTCAATTGAAGCACTTTGCCCATGTTGATCTCCTCGCTGATACTGGACTGCGCAAGCCGATATTGCTGGAGGACATTATACCGCACTCGGGGCTTGAGCCGCCATAATTCAACGGATTCCAAGCGGATTACCCTGTACACTGCACAGCCCATGCCCTCAGCCCACCGGGCTGAGGTGGGCCGCTTGGCGCAGGGCGGGTCGGACGGATGCAGCGACGATCATCATCCGGCCTGCCCTGCCTGCTATGTGCAGGGTTGTGCGTTGTGCGAAGCAATCCGTTGACGCCCCCCATCCCCCACCGCGTCCGCTACGCGCGCGATTGGGGAGCAAAGCGCGTGATGGTGTTCCGATTAAGTCTAAGCCGCCGTTGATCCTACGATAGCGGCTACGCCGATCTGCGCGAGTTCAATATCTTCCATTTCCGGCAGGCCGCTGACGGCAACCGAGCCGGCGACGACTCCCTCGATCACGACCGGTAATCCGCCGCCCCAGCCGATGTAGCGCGGATCGCCATAATAGGCCAGATCAAAGCCGGTCTCTGCGTGGCGGGCCGCTTGCCCGATTTCGCGTGTCGGCTTGCGTTCGCGGGCCGCTGTCCAGGCCTTATTGGTGGCAATGACGATCGATGGGAGGGGCGCTCCGTCGACACGCAGTAACTCGATCAGTTCTCCATGCGCATCGGCTACGGCGATCACCGCCGCTTTTCCGCGCTGCTTCAATTCATTTTGTATCGCTTCAACAGCTCGATGCGCTTCGCTATTGCTCAGACTGATTTGATGGATCATTGGGTTTGGATCCTTTCTGCTGCCAAGACGTTTTTTTGCTTCGCGCGGACTTTGCCAGTATAGAATGAATTCGCCTCATCGTCAACGGACCCTCTGTATCCGCAAAGCAAAACAGGGACATTGTGATAGTGTCCCTGTCCGATGAACTTCAAGATCGCTGCCGCGTCCGATTAAGTCATTGCATCTTCCGCACGTGTGGCACCAGCGCGATCACAATCGCGGCCAGAACCAGGGTGACGATGGCGCTCAGCGTCAGGGTTACATTGATGCCCCACTGTTGAGATAAAGTGCCGATCGCCAGGTTGCCAAAGGGCGCGAAGCCGAAGAAAGTAAGTGTGTAGAGCGCCAACACCCGTCCACGCATCGCATCGTCGACGCTGGTTTGCAGCAGTGTATTGAGGTTGGTGAAAACCAGCATGAAGCCGACGCCGAGTCCGAAGGCTAGCAACAAGGCAACGGGCAGGACGGTATTGTAAGCGAACAGTGCCAGTATGAATGGGAAGGCTATCAGGGCATAGGTCAGCCAGCGGCCGCGTTTGCCCTGATTGCCGTATCGGGCTACTAAGAACGCCCCGGTAACTGCGCCTGCCCCGATGGCGGAAGTCAACGCTCCCAGCCCGGTGGCATCGGAGTGCAGGATTTCTTCGGCGAAGGCGGGTAGGATGGTGCTGTAAGAAATACCGAAGACACTGAAGATCAGTGCCAGCATCAACAGCGCAAAAATCTCTTGATGCGCCATGACATAGCGCAGGCCTTCGATCAACTGTTGCCACGGCGAACCGTTGTGATGTACGGCGCGGTGGATTGAAAGGCGCATCATCAGCAATCCGGCGATGACAGCCAGAAATGACAGGCCGTTAATGAAGAAGCACCACGCTGCCCCTACGGTTGCAAGCAGCAAGCCGCCAATCGCCGGGCCGATGACGCGTGCTCCATTCATCATCATTGAATTCAAAGCGATGGCATTGGTCAAGTCTTCCCGCCCCACCATTTCGACGACGAAGGCCATGCGCCCCGGCCCGTCAAAGGCGTTCACTGCGCCCAGGGCAGCTGCTAGAGCGATCACATGCCAGGTTTGAACGGCACCCGTGAAAGCCAAAATCGCCAGAATGAAGGCCAGTAACATTGCCGCGGTCTGGGTGGCGACCAGCAAAGCCCGCCTGGGCACGCGATCGACGACGACGCCCGCCCACGGCGAGACGAGCAGCACCGGAATGGCCGAGGCAAATCCAACGACGCCCAGCATCAAATCCGAATGACTCAATTGATAGACCACCCAGCCCAGGGCAACCAATTGCATCCAGGTGCCGGCCATCGAAATCAGCTGGCCGCCGAAATACAAGCGGAAGTTGCGATGTTGCATCGCCGCGAAAGTTCGGGGTGGGCGACGCTTGACGGCGAGCGGTGGATTTATTTCGGCTGACACGTCGGCCGCTCGGATGGCGGTCAACGACTTTGATTCTTCTAGCATGATCTGATTCTTTCCAACCAGGGTGATCGATGTGGCGATCGTAACGGTATTGCCAGTTCGCCGTATCGGCGCGTCAATGACTGTGTGTCGAGGATGGGCATGGTTTAGTTTTCCTGCCCGACAATTTGATTCGACGTGAAAATCGGTCGCAACAGGTTCATTGCGGCTACAATGGTTGACCGGTCGGCGCTGGACAAATTCCCCAGTGCCTGAGCCAGACAGTTCCGTGTCGCTTCACGCGAAGCTTCAAGGGCCGATCGGCCGCGCTCCGTGAGCGCCAGGGTCATGCGGCGTCGATCGTCGTGGTGCGTTTGCCGGATGACCAGTTTGCGGGCGACTAGCCCGTCGACGATCTTTGACATCGATGGCAGCGTTAAACCGATGTGCTCGGCGACGGCGGATAATGACGCGCCGCTGTTGCGATCGATGTAGGACAGGGTGCGGAACTGCGGCACCGATAGATCCACGGCGCGGTGCTGGCGCATCTGGGCCTGGATCGTGCGCATGACCAACGGCACAACATCAAGCACTTCGTGGGCGCAGTCGCCCGGCGATACGCTCATTTTGTTTTCCTTTCAAATAGTTTCATTTTCTAATTATATCGCGTGGCAACTACTTTGTAAAGCGGCGGCGGATTCTCTACGCAAACGACGCGACTTATGGTATAGTAAGAAGCGTTCGTTTACCGCGATTGGCTGCGGATCAATCTGATTGAGATTGGCCAGGCACGTGCTAGCCAGTGGACCTGACGGACTCACTTTATCTTTTTACCATAGAGGAATGTGATGACTGAACTTGAACTGAAACTCAATTGCATCAAGGATTTGTTGGCGAAGCATCATTTGGAGGCCCTGCTGCTGCAGCGAGTGAGCAGCCTGGCGTGGGCGACGTGCGGTGCGGCATCTTATATCAATACGGCGACAACCAATGGTGAGGCGTCGCTGCTGATTACGCCGAGAGGCCGCTACCTGATCACGAACAACATCGAAGCGCCACACTACGAAAAGGAAGAACACCTTGCGGCGCAGGGCTGGGAGTTTCGCGTCGCACCGTGGTATGCAGCCAACAGCGCCGTGGCTGATCTGACGCGCGGACTGAAACTGGCAGCCGATGGCCCGTATCCAGGTGCGATCGATCTGGCAGGCGAGGTGGCACGCTTGCGGGCCAATTTGCTGCCGGAAGAAGGCGAGCGCTTTCGCGAGTTGAGCCGCCTGTCTGCGGGCGCGATGGACAAAGCGATCCGCAGCGTACGCCCCGGCTTAAGCGAGTATGAGATCGCCGCCGTGCTGGGAGATGAAGTGCAGCGCCTCGGCGTCCAGCCGATCGTTAATCTCATCGCCACCGATGACCGCATCTTCAACTTTCGGCATCCGCTGCCCACTGACAAGCAGCTGGATCATTATGCGATGCTGGTGCTATGCGGGCGCAAATGGGGTCTTGCCTGCTCGGTGACACGCCTGGTGCATTTTGGCCGTTTGCCTGATGACCTTCGGCGCAAGATGGAGGCCGTGGCCCGCATCGATGCGGCGTTTATCAGTGCGACAAGGCCGGGGCGGACAATCCGTCAAGTCTTTCAGGCGGCGACGGATATGTATCGTGAAACGGGCTTCGCGGATGAATGGCAGTTGCATCATCAGGGTGGTCCGGCCGCTTACGAACCGCGCGAGTTCCTCGGCACGCCAACTGTGACGGATCTTGTGACGGTGGGACAGGCTTATGCCTGGAATCCCTCGATTGCGGGCGCGAAGTCGGAGGATACGTTCCTGGTCGGGCCAGATGGCAACGAGGTCATGACGACGATACCGGGCTGGCCGATGCTGTCGATCAATATCGATGGACAGACGATCGCTCGACCGGCAATTCTCGAGATCGTGTAATCCGATCTAGAGCGAATTCCAGTTTCGTTTACGGTCGTGTCATTCCGAGCGTAGCGACGCCTGGCGGCCCACCGGCGCACTGCGCCGGACATGGGCGGAATCTCTACCACTGT
>JADGQE010000301.1 GCA_017882055.1 Thermoflexales bacterium | reverse complement strand
ACATCGTTTGGAAACGGCCACGTTAGCGCATCGTCGTGAATCACGATCAGGTTTTCAGGCCACGCAGATCGATCGGCGCACGCCAGCACCTCGGCGCTGCGTTCGATCGCGTACACTTTGCTCGCAATCGCGGCTAATCGCCGGGACAATCGCACATCGCCCGCGCCGATGTCGAGTACCACATCCTGCGATCCGACGCGATCGATTACAAAACGATAGGTGTCTTCGTCATACGGCGACCACATCCGCTCCCAATCTTGGGACAACGAATCAGCTGACACCGCGCGCGACAAGGGTTGCACTCAGCCAGACTCCGTAGCCGACAGCCGCCACGCCAATCACGGTCAGAATTACCGTGACCCGCCGCTCAGCAGCAGGCTTCAAACCCAGATCGAATAGAATAGCACGCACGCCTAACAAAGCGTGCCACGTGACGACGATCAAGAACAAGACTTCGAGCACAAAGATGATGGGATTTGAAATATACGTCACCACATCCGCGTAGGTGCGCAGCCCGCCTTTGACGATGAAGTGTTGCGCCACCATGTGCAGGCCCAGCAGAATCAGCAGCAGCGCGCCGGTAAAGGCCTGAAAGATCCACGACCAACTGCCGGCTCTTTCGCGGGTCAGGGGTTTGTTCATTCGATCAACCCTCCGCCGCAAAGATCGCCAGGGCGCTGAGCAGCGCCAGCGCCAGCGTCAACACCAGGCCGATCCACAACATGGTTTTGTGGCGCGGCACGCCGATGCCCAGGCCAACCAGTGTCAGTCGCAGCCCGTTTAGACCGTGCGCCAATATGCCGACGATTAAGATCACATCCAGCGCCAGGAACGCGGGCGATTTGGCCAAAGCGACGAAGCCGTCCCAGGCCGAGGGCCCGACCGCCAATTGGCTCAGAATCACCAAGTGTAAAAACAGATACAACACCAGTCCGATCGCGCTTAAGCGCATGGCGACGTACGCCCACATGCCCACACGCCGCCCGCGCACATCAAACCACTGTAAAGGTTTTCGGCCTACCGGTTTAGGTTCGACTTCTACCGACATTCCGCCTCCGTACTGCGTGTTGCGTAGCGCGTGACATACCCCGTTCGCATCATCTATCGATGAAACAACCGCTTGAATTTCTCCGCGGCCACAATTCGCTTCAGGCGCATAATGGCTTCGGCCGGATTGACTTGATACGGGCACACTTCGGTGCATTCCCATGCGGAGTGACAGCGCCACAGACCATGCTCGTCATCGATGAGCTCGAGAATCCGAGATCGCTTCGCGCTATCCGACGACGTCGCAAGCACACGTTCGGCAGCCGCCAACGCGACGGGACCAAGGTACAAGGGATCGGCCGCCATCGACGGGCAGGCCGACAAACACAGGCCGCATTCGATGCAGTTTTCAAAGCGATCGAAGTCCCGCACCCCTTCCGGGAAAATGGTTTTGCCGTCGGCGCGCAGCGGCTCGGCTTCACGAATGATCGGCATCCCGACCAATTGCATGCGCTCGAAAAGCGGGCTGGCGTCAACGGCAATATCCGTAATCAGCGGGAAGTTGCGCATCGGCTCGATCGTCAAGGTGGCGCCGTCGGCGTAATCGGCCACCGGCGTCACGCACGGCAGCTTCTCGCAACCGTTGACGCGCAGCCCGCACGAGCCGCACGAAGCATGATGGCAGGCATGACGGAACATCAACGTCCGATCGTGGTCATCCCAGGCCCGCTCGATCGCGTCCAACACGTTAGCGGTGTCCGGCACTTCCACCGGAAAAGTATCGTAGTACGGTTCACGGTCGGGCTTATAGCGGTAAACTCTGAGAATCAGTTTATGAGCCATAGCATTCAGCATTTAGGATTCTGCATTCAGCATTCAGTTGTAGTACAGCCGATACGACTCCAACCGCGTCTCGCGTGTGCGACATTCAGCCTTGACACCCAGCCTGGCGCAGACGATGTCGGTAACTTTCTCGGCCATGGCCCGTGCGGTCGTCGTCTTGCCGCCGGAGATCGTCACGAAGTTCTCAACACCGTCGTGTTTGTGGTCGAAGCACTCAAACGTGCGGCTGACTTCGCGCTCATCCACGCCGGGCTTGCTGACCAATGGCCGCGCCACCACCATCACGCCGCGGATCGGCGTCTGGCGCACCAACGGAATCAACTGCTCGCCCATCGCGATCATCTTGTCGACGTGCTCTTGCGGAATCTCGATCGCATCCATATCATCGACCGGCCACGAGGTTGTGCCGATGATGGATGTTTGGCGCTGCGGCACGACAATGTCGCCATCCGAGGGCTTGTTGAGCCGATTGACCACCATCTGATTGAGCCGCCGCTGCACGGTAACCATCACCCCGGCGGTCGGCTTGACGGGCACATCCACGCCACCCATCCTGGCGATCTTCTCTGCCCATGGGCCGGCCGCGTTGACCACCAGATCCGCGCCGATGTCACGCACTTGCAGTGTACGGTTGTCGCGCACTTTGACGCCCGTCACAGCGTTGCCCGACATCTTCAATTCGACGACTTCGTGATAGGGCAAAACCTCTGCGCCATTTTTCTTCGCAGTGGCCAGGAACTCAAGGCAGAAGCGGTAAGGCTCGAAGACACCATCGGGCACTTGAACCGCCGCCAGAATTTTCGGATTGAGATACGGCTCGATCTTCAAGGCTTGATCGACCGGGATTTCGCGCGTAGGAATTCCACACGACGCGCAGCCTTCCAGAAACGCCGGTTTGAAAGCCAGGTCAGATTCATTCGTGGCGACGAATAAGCCGTCGTTGAGTTCAAGCACATCAGGCATGATCCGGCGCAGGATCATGTTCTCTGCAATGCACTCGATGGCACCCTCGCGATCTTTCACCGCGTAACGGCCGCCGCTGTGCAGCAAACAATGATTGCGCCCGGTGGTCCCCGAAGCAATTTCGCCGCGTTCGATCACGGTGACTTTGAGACCGCGCAGCGCCAGATCGTGCGCCGTGGCCGAGCCGGTTGAGCCGGCGCCAATCACGATCACATGATAGGGCTTGTTGCCATTCGAACCGCCCATGGAATTCGTAAGCCTCGCCTTCCCACAAGAGTCAAATCAAACCATTAAGAATAACGGTCACCCATGAATTCACTGTATGCCGCATGGCAACGCCGGCTTCAGCCGACCGAACAGCCTCGCCGAAGCCGGCGTTCACTATCACGATTCAGAAACCAGGTTTCTCAATTGAGAAATCTAGTTTCTTTCAGCGTTTATTCCACCCACTCGAAGGTGCGGGTCACGGCCTTCTTCCAACCCGCATAGATCTTGGCGCGATGCGCTGCATCCATCTTGGGCTTCCACTCGTGATCCTTGCCCCAGTTGGCGCGCAAATCTTCAACTTCCTTCCAGAAGCCAACGGCCAACCCGGCCGCATACGCCGCGCCCAGCGCCGTCGTCTCCGCCACCACCGGTCGAATGACCGGCACGCCCAGCACGTCCGACTGGAATTGCATCAACGTGTTGTTGAAGACCATGCCGCCGTCGACCTTCAGCGCCGTCAGGTCCACGCCGGAATCTTTGTTCATCGCATCCAGCACTTCGCGCGTCTGGAACGCGGTGGCTTCCAGCGCGGCCCGGGCGATGTGCCCCTTGTTGACGTAGCGCGTCATGCCGACGATCGCGCCACGGGCATCGCTCTTCCAGTACGGCGCAAACAGGCCGGAGAACGCCGGCACAAAGTAAATGCCGCCATTGTCTTCGACCGTATTCGCCAGAGCTTCCACATCCGCCGACTTCTGGATCAGGCCCAGATTGTCACGCAGCCACTGCACCAACGCGCCCGTGATAGCGATCGAGCCTTCCAGCGCGTAGACGGCGGGCTCTTTGCCGATCTTGTAGCCCAGCGTCGTCAACAAGCCGTTCTTCGACTGCACGGGCTTGGTGCCGGTGTTGAGCAGCATGAAGCAACCGGTGCCATACGTGTTCTTGGCTTCGCCCGCACTGAAGCAGGTTTGACCAAAAAGCGCGGCTTGCTGGTCGCCCAGATCGCCGGCGACGGGGATGCCCGCCAGCGCGCCCACCGCTTTACCGTAAACTTCGGACGAGGCTTTGATTGCCGGCAGCATGGCGCGCGGAATGCCCATGACTTTGAGCATATCCGGATCCCAATCGAGCGTTTCCAGATTCATCAACATCGTGCGCGAGGCATTGGATACATCGGTGACGTGCACCCCGCCCTTCGGCCCACCGGTCAGATTCCAAATGACCCAGGTGTCGATGTTGCCAAACAGCACTTCGCCCTTCTCGGCTTTCGCGCGCACGCCTGCCACGTTGTCGAGAATCCACTTCACTTTCGGCCCGGAGAAGTAGGTCGCCAGCGGCAAACCCACTTTCGCCCGGAAGCGATCTTGGCCGCCGCCCGACGCGGAGTGCGGGTTCGCATCCTGACCGAAACTGGCATGGCCGAAAACTCAAAGGATTTGCTGGAATTGTTTCGCCACCAGCAGGGGATCGAAATCACCCTTTTCAATTGGAAGGAATTGACCGGCGGCATCCTGCATGCCAAGTATTTTATCGTCGATGAAAACGAAGTGTATATCGGCAGCCAGAATTTCGATTGGCGCTCTCTCTCCCATATCCAGGAGACCGGCCTGCGCATCCGCGCCCCGCTTTTCGCCCGCGCTTTGAAAGAAATTTTTGAAACAGATTGGGCCTTCAGTCGTGGCGATCGTGCCGCATATAAACGGTTCAAAAATATACAGCCATTGCGTTTTTCGCCCAGTGCATTCCTAGTCGTTAGTCCTCCCCAGTACAAACCCCGCGGAGTAGCCGGCGCCCTGGACACATTGACCTCCCTGATTGACAAAGCCCGCCGTCGCATCACCGTCCAGTTGCTGGATTATGGCCTGGAAATCAGGAAACGGTCGGAGAAATTTACACGGATCGATAGAGCCCTGCGCCGGGCGGCCCAGTGCGGTGTGCAAGTCAAAATGCTTATTTCGGACTGGAACAAGCGTCAACCCGGGGTCGATGACCTAAAGAGCCTGGCCAAAGTGAAGAATATTGAAATCAAGTTTGTCACCATTCCTCCTTTCAGCGGCGGCTTCATCTCTTATGCCCGGGTCATTCACTCA
>JADGQE010000300.1 GCA_017882055.1 Thermoflexales bacterium | reverse complement strand
GCGCGCCTGCTTGATGGCGATGTTGAGCGTCTTGACTGCAAGTGGATATTCGGCCCGGCAATAAACGTAGCCGTGGCTCGCACCGATGGCGTACGCCGCAATGATCATGCCTTCGATCACCGAATGCGGATCGCCTTCCAGTACGCGCCGATTCATGAACGCGCCGGGGTCGCCCTCGTCGGCGTTGCAGATAATATACTTGGGGGAGTCGGCCACATCCCGGCATAACGCCCACTTCTTGCCCGCCGAGAAACCCGCGCCGCCGCGTCCGCGCAGTCCCGATCGCATCACCTCGGTGATGACCTGGTCGGGATCCATGGACGAAAAGACTTTCGCGAGTGCCTGATAGCCGTCCTCGGCCACGTAATCTTCGATGTTGTTGGGATCGATCTGGCCGCAGTTGCGCAGCACCACGCGTACTTCCTTGGGCTTGGGTGCGCCCAATTCTTCATCGGTGACTGTTTCCAAAGCCGCCACGAACTTCCTGGCGACACGGCCCTTGAGGAAATGCTCTTCGACCAGATAAGGCACATCGTCGACCGAGAAGCCGGAATAGTGCACGCCTTCGGGATAAACCATCATTTCCGGCCCGTCGGAGCAGCCGCCGATGCGTGAAGTCTCAAGCACTTGAACTTCGTCGATCAAACCCTGGGCTACCAATTCATCTTGCAAGCTGTCCAGAACCTCGTGCGCGCCGCGCGCCAGGCATTCTGGATCAACACACACTAAAACGTGTGAACGAAAATATTTCATCGCAGTGAATCCCTAACATTGCAAATCTCACGCAGGGCAAGAACGAGTCGAACAGAAACGCCCGTGCCTCCGTGGTGAATGACGCTGTTCGTTACGCAGGCAATACGTACTCGGACACGACCTTGCCGCCGACCACGTGCTCTTTCATAATCTGCTGCGCTTTGGCCGGAGTGACCTTGCCATAGATCACCTTGGGCTGATCGCCCGCCAGCACTTCGACGATCGGCTCCCACTCGCAGCGGCCGATGCAGCCGGTCTGCGTCACGACGATGCCGTCGAGATTGCCGGTTTCGATCGTGTCGAGGATGGCTTTCATCGTCTCGCGTGCGCCCGCCGCAATGCCACAGGTGCCCATGCCGACTATCACCTGGGCTTTGCCGGTGGTCGCCCTGGCCTTGCGCTTTTCAAGCGCCTCTTCCTTCAATCGCTTCAGATCTTCGAGTGATTTTACAGTTGCCATGCTAAGTCTCCTTAAAACGTCGCTTGCTTTTCAAAAAATACTGCGTGGTGCGTACTGCGTAACGTTGCCGCTGGGGAAACTATTACGAAATACGTTTTACGCAATACGCTCACTCACTTCAGTTTGCACGCCGGCCACACCTTGTTCCAGTGTTTCGCGGATGAACGTCAGAATCGAAGGCTCGCTCATCGGAATATCGCCCAGTTCATGCTTGATCGGCTCGTCATCGAAAACGAACTCCGCTTCGTCGACGCGATACCGAAACAACCAGTGAATCGCCGGGAACGCGACCACCAGTGTCAGCATCGTGCTGGGCAGATCACCGAGCGGCATTCGATCGATGTGGCTGCGCCGAAACTCGGCTTCAAGCCGCGTGCCTTTGCCAACGGCCGAGGTGATGCGCAAGTAACCGTCGCATATTTCGGCTGCTTCTTTCAGAAGCGGAATGCCCAGACCGACTTTGCGCGTCGTCCGGCTGGTCACGAAGGGATCGATCACGCGCGCCACCAGCTGCTCGTTCATCCCGCGCCCGTCGTCCACGACGGCCAGCTTCAGCCGATCGGCCTGGCGATCTTCATCCACCGAGATCTCGATCGTTGTGGCCTGGGCCGCCACGCTGTTCTCGGCAATGTCGAGCAAATGCAGCGCGAGTTCTCTCACGCATAACCTCTTATTGCGACTGATACTTTCGCAGTAACTGCGGCAGCTTGTTGGGCTTCACGCGCCCGCTCACTTCTTCATCCATCACGACGACCGGCGCCTGGCTGCACGCGCCGACACAGCGGCAGATCTCCATCGTGATCGCGCCGTCTTTGGTCGTCTGGCCGACATCGATGCCTAACACCTGTTTCGCTTTCTCGATCAGCTGCGGCGTGCCGCCGACGTAGCAAGCCGTGCCCATGCAGAACTTGATCGTGTGACGCCCGCGCGGCTGTGTGGTGAAGAACGAATAAAACGACACGACACCGTGCACCGTGCCCGGCGGCACACGCAACTTGCGCGCCACATACGCCTGCATCGGCTCTGAGATGTGACCAATGCGGGTTTGCAATTCATTCAACACCACCATCGTCGCGCCCGGCAGATCTTTGTTATCGGCCAGAACTTGATCGATGACGGCCCGCTGATCGGGTTTGGACAACGGATCAGTTTCAGGAATGTTTTCAAGTGCCTTGATCATCACGCTTCAATCTCCAACGAATATTGCCCACGCGAATACAACCTTGTGAATTCTATCACGCGGGCTAAATACATCAATGGTCGCTTGTCATGTTTAAGCACGCCAGATGTCAACTCTATTCTGGTCGGAAGGTGACAGAACGTTCATCCTCGCGCCGCAGGGCCTTCTTAAGTTCACTCATCGTCGGCGCGGCCATTTGCAGCACGGTTGCACCCAGGAATTCGTTCAATCGATGCACATCGCCGCCTTGCAACAGTGGATAGTTCTTGAGTTGCGGAAACTTGTTCACCGCATCCGCCGGCGATAGATGGCGAGAAATCTCCACGGCTTCGATCGTTACGTCGGTCGGCACAAAACCGAGGTTGGCGATCAGGCCAAAGGCCCGCCGATCGACATGCGCCGGAATCGCCAGGCCGCCGATTGAACTCACGCCCTCAACGGCCTCGTTCAACGAGAGACTCACGGAGGTCAGCAACAGTTGCGTTTCGCGCCGGATGAACTCGCCGGTCTCATCAACCACGAACTGCTCGCCAAAATACTCGATGTTGTTTTCAAGTTGCGGCAGGTGTGAGTCGACGAGGCTCTGCCAACTTGCCAGTTGTTCCAGCGTATCAAACAAACACAGCACGTGCACTTCTTCGCGCGTCTGCAACTCCATGCCCGGCAGCACGATCAGCCGGGTGCCCTGTGCGGCTTTCTGCACTGCGCCGACGTTGGCGCTGGCATTGTGATCGGTGATCGCGATCAGATCGATCTGCTTGTCTAGCGCAGTCTGCACGATCAGCGGCGGGATCATTTCCACTTCGGCGCAGGGCGAGAGCACGGTATGGACATGCAGATCGGCGATGTAGGTCTTCAATCGATCAGCCTTCGCGCAGACCCAGCTCCCACAACTTACCGACCACGTAAAACGTCGGCTGCGTCGTCGACAACAGCGTGATGCCTTCTTCATTGGCTTTGGCGATCGTCGCCGGATCGGGGCGCGCGTCTTCGGTGATGATCACGGCGCTCATTTCCAACAGCGAAGCGACGGCGACGATGTTGGCGTGCGCTTGAAGCGTAACCCAGATGCAGCCGTGTTTGGCGCCGGCCATGACACAGCTCAGCAAATCCGAAGCATAACCGCTGACCGGCGTCACGCGCTTGAAATCACCGGCGCGAGTCAAGACCGCCAGATCGAGCTGCGTGATAATAGCTTGAAGGTTCATGCCGCTGCCCCCTGGGTTTGTTGATATTGATTCACTTCCCTGAAGCTTTCTTCAGGCAGAAGGAAGATTTTCATTTCGAGACGCGTGCCTTTGCCCACGGTCGAATCGAGCGACATCTCGTCGACGCAGCGCTCGATATTGCGCAAGCCCATGCCGGCGCCGAAGCCCATTTCGCGCACGTGCTCGGACGCGGTGGAATAGCCGGGCTTGCGCGCCAGATCGACATCGGGAATGCCGGGGCCGTCATCGGTGGCCGACATGAAGATCTGGTTCGGCTCAATCTGCACGCGCAGAATTCCGCCGTGGGTCGCATGAATGATCAGATTGATTTCAGCTTCGTACACGGCAATGGCGCAGCGCCGCGCCAGCTGGGCATTGGCGCCCAGACGCAGCAGCGCGCGCTTGATGTAACTGGACGCTTTGCCGCCGCGCGAAAAATCGTTCGGCTTGATCGTATACCGCAGCACCAGACTGGTCCGATCAGACACGATATCTTCAAACAGGTGGCTCGCGCGATACCGCCGGATTTCTTCCGCCTGATAATCCGATTGCAGCGCCCGGAGCGTGCCGCTGGTAATGTCGCCTTTGGTGAGCACGCCGACCAGCCTGTCGTGCACATCCACGACCGGCAGCCGCCCGACGTGCGTTTTGGAAAATATCCGCAGGGCTTCGACGACCGGATCGTAATCATGAATGGTGAAGACCGCGGGCGTCATGTAAGTGCGCACGTGCGCTTGACTGTTGCCCCGGCGGAGCGCCCGGATCATGTCTTCGATGCTGACGATGCCGATCATCTGCCCGTTCTCGACGACCGGCGCGCCGGAGATGCGTTCCAGATGAAAGACATCCAGCGCCTCGGCCATCGTCATGTCGGGCCGCAGCGTGACGATATTCGTCGCCATGACCTGAGCGATCGTCAGTTCGTACGACAGCTCTTCGACGCGGCTGATACGGGTCGCTTCTTCGTCGGTCACCGCGCGCCTGGCTTCCGGGGCAGTATTCATGAATCGGCCTGATTACTCGTCGGGGCAGTCAGCGATGCGCATTTCCAGGCTGGGCAATCCAGCCTGGTAAAGACGTCCGCACAGTTCAAACATTCCGTACGGCGTGGAAATCAGCGGGATTTTTTCCTGATTCGCCAGATCGATCACTTCGGTCGTGGGCATTTTGCCCCGGACGAAAACGATCGCGGCCACATCGGCCATCTGAGCGGTGCGCACGACCTGCGGATTGCACAGGCCAGTCAGCAGGACCGCTTCCGGCTGGATCGAAGCCAGTACGTCGCTCATGAGGTCGGCACCACAGCCGCCTCGCACTTCTCGATTCACATCAACCTTTTCGGTCAGCACCCGTCCACAAACCAGTTTGACTAGCTCTTCAAGTTTCATATCGGTTTAAACCAATGACATTCGTGAATATCGTTCGGATTTAAGTCCAATGTTATCTTACCTGTCTGAAGCCCTTCAGGACAGTGGCAAACGTCAACGGAGGGGGTGA
>JADGQE010000299.1 GCA_017882055.1 Thermoflexales bacterium | reverse complement strand
GATTCGATGGGCATGGAAACCGCGCTGGCGCATATATTGCCCACACGGCAGCAGTTCGGCCTTGAAATCACGCGGCTGGATATGAAACTGCTGGCGGATATGCTGAACAAGAAAGCCTACAAGGCCGATGAGCTCAAGGCGTTGCGTGCGTGGGTCGATCGATATGTGGGCAGCCGCCTGGAACTACGCAGCGACGAAGACTCGCAGCGTTTCAATCAAAGCCTCGCGCTGTATCTCATCGCGCGTGATTTGCTCAAAGATTTGGACGCTGTCGGCGGCGGCTTCATGAGCCAGTTGGAATGGGGTTCTGATCTGCGCGGCACACCGCTGCCCGTGGCCGATGCGATGGAGTCGCTCTTTAACTCGACGTTCGATCACAACGGGCCTAAGCTGCCGGTCCCGTTTGCGACCGAGGCGGACGCGCAAGGTCTGTTAACGATGTTGTTCTTCTCCGCGTTGACGGGCGGCAATCCGCCGTTGTTTATGGACTTCCGCAAAGTGTGGGAGAAGTGGGAACTTGAGGCGTTGGCGCAGAAGTTGGGTGTGTCGCTGCCGCATGAAGAGTGGGCACACAAAGGTTTGGTCGACGGTGATAATTCGGGCAGCGCGTCATTCGATTGGGCCGGCCAGCCCGGCGAGAGCGTCGAAACGATCATGTCGCGCGTATCGATGCCGCTGCAGGATCGCGACTACTTCCCCGGCCTGGGCAACTCGGTGACGTTTGTGTCGCCGGGCGGTTTGTCGGGCATCGCGGGCCGCTTGACGTACAGCAGCCTATCGGGCTTGTTCGGGATGAATTGGGACGAGGCCACGAGCGTGGAAGTGCCTGAGATGATCGCGACGCCGTTGACGCACGCCACCAATCGTGAATGGCCGCATACGTTCATCATGCCCAAGTACGCGACGATGTACGAGTACAAGCACTATCCACCTGCCAACCACCTCCACATGATTCAGGGTCTCAGCCCGGCGCGGTTGGAATACTGGATGGACTTGAACAACGTGCTATCGGAAGTGTATTGGGCCGCGCGGCCCAGCTTCGTCGAGGGTGTTGATCGACCGCTGCCGTTGCTCTATTTGGAGAATGGCGGCGAAACCAATGCCAAGCTGATGTTGGGCAAGAAACTGTAAACGGCAAACCGCGGATGGCCGGGATTTCATGGCGGGCATTTGAGATGCCATGTGCTATCCGGGACAGCCGTGGTATTTAATCTGACACCAGGAGGTTAAGATGCTCAAAACAAAGCTGCTTCATCCTGAAATCCTTAAGGCGCTAGGCGGGGCCGGTCATGGTTCCAAGGTCCTGATCGCGGATGGGAATTATCCATTTGGCACAGGCGGTAATCCAGCGGCAGCACGCGTATATCTGAATCTGGCACCGGGTTTGGTAACGGTGATGGATGTATTGCGCGTGCTGGTGGAAGCGATTCCGATCGAAGCCGCGGCCGTGATGCAGTCCGCGTCCGGCGCGGAGCCGCCCATCTTTGGCGAGTTTCGCGACATTCTGCCTCTGGGCGTTGCGCTCGAGCCCCTGGGCCGGTTTGAGTTTTACGAGGCCGGGCGCGATCCCGATACGGCCCTTGTCATCGCTACGGGCGAGCAGCGCATCTACGCCAATATCTTGCTGACGATTGGTGTGGTGCTGCCCTGAAGGGGTCCCATGAAAGTCGATCATTTTGCGATCGAGGTTTCTGATCTGGCCATTGCCCAGGTGGGTGCCGTAGGCCGATCGGATAGCGGGCGAACCAGTTGCATACGATCACGTTGAGGGATTGGGGCTTATGAGCAAGCGAACCGATGTAGACATTACCACTGTGATCGGCAAGATGCCGTACCGCATGGCGTTTGCCGGCGGCTGGATCGATCAGCCTTTTGTTTCTCAACTCAATCCCACGCCGCCCGGCTCGATGGTCGTCGTCGCTTTGGAGCCGACCTGCCACTTTATGGATCGGTGTGGCATGGGCACCAGCACTCGCAAAATCGCATTGGAACTATGGAACGGTTCGCTGCCGGACGAAGACCCGGCTAAACTGGTTCGCGAACTGTATGCCGCTGAGAATGCCGGTAAGTCTGATCCCTCAGGATCGCAGGACATGGTCGGCCTGATCTATCCCGGCGTCAACCGGATCGATTACGACTTTCGGTCTGAGGGCGGCATTTTCCCCGTGCACGTCGAATCGAATAATGATCCTGAGGTGGCGGCCTGGCTTGAAGCCGTGATTCATATGCTGCCGGTCGCGCCACGGCCCGACGGTTACAGCCCGCTGGGCGAAAAGAATCTGGATCGGCAGTGGATTGGTCGGTTGAATCAATCCGGCAAAGATTGCTTCGACGCAATTGTTGCGAAAGACGTTGCAGCGTTAGGGGCATCGATGAATGCGTGTATGCAATGTTGGGCGACGATTTTGCCGAATACGGTTAAGCATCCGACGATCAAAGTTAATCTGGTGGGCTTGTTAAACTACTACCAGTCCAGATATACGGGCGCAATGTATTCGGGCTGCGGCGGCGGATATTTATACGTGGTGTCCGAAGAACCGGTGCCTGGTTCGCTGCGGGTGAAGGTCAGAATTGCAGAGCCATAATTGGAGCGCGCATGAGTGACGCCGTCGTAACCGGCAGCTTTGATGATCTGCGATGCCCCCAGGTACGCTTCCTGGAAGAAGCCTCGAAGTTGGGGAAGCTGCAGGTGCAGGTGTGGTCAGACGAGACCATCCGCAACCTGGAAGGCAAGCCTCCTCAGTTCCCGTTGGCCGAACGTCTTTATTTTGTGCGGGCCATTCGGTATGTGACGCAAGTGTCGGTGGTTGAGGGACTGATCGAGCGGGATGCGATACCACATATCGCTGGACCTCAATCAATGACGTGGGTCGTTGATGAGCCGAATGACACTGCCGCCAAACGATCGGCCTGTGAATCTCACGGCATGGCCTATCGCGTTTTGACCGCCGCTGATCTGCAAGGCTTCCCGGCTAAAGCTTATGATCCTACGGTGATCTCTGCGCGCAAGAAGGTGGTCGTGACGGGCTGTTACGATTGGTTCCACTCGGGTCACGTGCGGTTCTTTGAGGAAGTATCGGAATTGGGCGATCTGTATGTTGTGGCGGGACACGACGAAAATGTCCGCTTGCTCAAAGGTGCAGGGCATCCCTTGTTTCCGCAGGACGAGCGCCGCTACATGGCGCAATCCATCCGCTATGTGACGCAAGCGCTGATCTCCAGCGGCCAGGGGTGGATGGATGCCGAGCCGGAGATCGATCTGATCAAGCCGGATATGTACGCGGTCAACGAAGATGGTGACAAACCTGAAAAGCGTGAGTTCTGTCAGCAGCATGGCATCCAGTATGTTGTTTTGAAACGAACTCCCAAACCGGGCCTGCCGCGCAGGCAAAGCACCGATTTGCGGGGATTCTGAAGCCAGAGCTGCCATTTCGCTTAAAAAATTGGCCTACTCGAAGATTTCATTTTGCACGGCAAAACAAGCACTTTTTGGAAGCCACTGCCATGATCCCGACGTTTCGATCTCGACTGATAAATATGTGAGCAGCCAAGTCGCAACATAAAAACGTGAAATTGCCGAGTAAAGTGGCTGAATCTTGAAAAGCCCAGAAAATTTAAGCGAAATGGCAGCTAGAGGATGAAGGTCATATGTATTATGCCGTAATCATGGCCGGGGGCAGTGGCACCCGCTTGTGGCCGCTCAGCCGGCAGCGTCGCCCCAAACAGGCGCTTAAATTGATCGGGCAGCGTACGATGTTTCAATACGCCGTCGACAGAATCGCGCCTATCTTTCCGCCCGAACGTATCCTGGTCGTCACTCGCGGCGAACACGCCGCTTTGTTGATGGAGCAAGTGCCTGAGCTGCTGCCGGAAAATTTCATTGTTGAACCGGAGGGGCGGGGAACAGCGCCTGCGATCGGTCTGGCTGCGATTCACTTGCACGGAAAAGATGCAGCCGCGTTGATGGCCGTGCTTACGGCCGATCACTATATCACGGATGCTGAAGGCTTCCGGCAGGTTCTAGTGATCGCGGCGCAAGTGGCCGAGGCCGGACATTTGGTAACACTGGGCATCAAACCGACTTCACCCTCAACGGGCTTCGGGTATATTCATCATGGGGTCGATCTAGGCACGATAGATGGCCTTCCAACATTTCAGGTCGAGCGCTTCGTTGAGAAGCCGGATTTTGAGACAGCGACACAGATGATGGAGAGCGGGGACTATTCTTGGAATAGTGGCATGTTCATCTGGCGTGTGGATCGTATTCTGGCCGAGTTTGAACGCCAGCTGCCCGAGTTCTACAATCAACTGACCGAAGTAGCAGCAACCCTGAGGCAACCTGCCTATGAAGCGACACTGAAGCGGGTCTGGCCTAAAGTCACCAAGCAAACGATCGATTACGGTGTGATGGAAGGAGCCGCCGACGTCGCTGTCATTCCGGTGAGCATCGGTTGGACAGACGTGGGTAGTTGGGGTAGTCTATTGACACTGCTGCCCGCCGATCGGGATGGCAATATCTTGATTGGACCCCATATCGGCATCAACACCCGCGACACATTGGTATTCGGCGACAAGCGATTGATTGCGACGATCGGTGTACAAGGACTGGTGATTATCGACACCGAAGATGCTTTGCTCGTCTGCCCCAAAGAGCAGGAACAAGAAGTGCGCGCGATGGTCGATCAGCTCAAGCAGGCTGGCCTAAGCCAGTGGTTGTGAGAGTCTGATTCTTAGCGGCGAGGTGTCACGTTTCTTGATGGGGAATAATTCGGCCGAGGCTTGACGGCGGATGCTCAAGCCTGATGGGTCGGGCGCGACTAAAGTCCGCATATTCCCAGATAACGCGATACAAGTGCTGCTCTCCCAAGATGAGCAGGTGATCGAGACACAGCTTCGCACGCTGCCCAGACAGCGCTCGCAGGTCGCGTTAGCTTTCGGCGCGCGCCGATCTGGAACCGTACATCGGCAGCCGGGCGCGTGTGGCCGAGGTCTTGAATCGCAAACGCTCGTTGTCGATCGAAATGATCCGCCGCTTGCATCAAGGGCTGGGAATTTCAACGGAAGTGCTGATTCAGCCCTACGCCCCCGCGAAGCCCAGGCCCGCA
>JADGQE010000298.1 GCA_017882055.1 Thermoflexales bacterium | reverse complement strand
CCAAAAGTAGATGAAAGCGAACGTGCCGAGTACCCACGCGACGACTGCCGCTACAGCGAGTGGAATGAACTCGCTCCATCCGAGAGATATCCGCCGGTAGACGACCCATGCGAGGACTGCCAGTATGGCGAATGTAAAGGGGTATGCGTATTTCAGAATCAACTTATTCATATCATTGCACTTTAACAATCGGCGGCACTTGGTACGAGCCGTCGAGAATAGCCGCGCCGGGCATATACACGCGTAGCCAGAGTATGAATTTGCCCGTGGGTGCCGGTAGCCAGTTGGATTCATGGCCTGCCGGAGCGGTGTTCTGGAGGTAAATATCGGTCGAGCCGTCGGGGTTTTGCGCGAGACCGGAGCGATCGCTGACAATGTACCGATTAATTGGATTCGCCACAAAGTCGTTTTTCGCATCACTCATAGTCAGCGACCAGAATGCATCGTTGGGCGGAAGACCGCCCGGCGGGAAGTGCATGACGTAGTTGCCCGCGCCAGCTACGCTCGTCGTCCAATACATCGCCTCTTGCGGCACGTTTACAGGGCCAGGAAATATTTGGTAGCACGCGGCTCGCAGCAACATGCCGTTGCCGGGCACGCCGAATCCGTACATGGTGAACCAGCCGTTGATCTTCTTGACTTTGGTACGCCCGAGAATTTGGGCCGTGATGAACGCTAGCACGGCGCCGATAATGACGCCTTGCACGGCGCCGGAGGACGAGAGCATTGCGAAGATATTTGCCATTGTCTTATTATACGCTTTATTGGATTGAACCGCTGAGCGGCGTGAGCTGTATCTGCTTAGCCAAACCGTATGCAGTCGGAAGATCGCTGTCGCTCTCGACGAACACTCGTCCGAGAACGAGCACCGAATTGTTCGGCGAGGATATTTGCTTCATGCCCTGCAGTACGGTTCCTTTCCAGCCCGGACCGGTAATGAGATAATTTCCCGCCTGCGTGCCCGTGGTGCGTTTGCCGACGTAAGCAAAGTCAGTGCCGTCCGACGGGTCAGTGAACTGCACGCTGTAATATCGGCCTGCCATGTCCGGCACATGCAAAACTTGCGGCCCTTTGGAGAGGTCGAGCCAGCCACCGATGTAGAGGGTGTCCTGGTTCGTGCCGGTTTTCAGTAAGTTGGAGCTTGCAGATGGCGAAGCGAGGTTCGGTACCGCATAGAGCGTATTGACGGGAATCGGCCCGCCGCCGAGCCCATGCTGGACTATCCCCTTCTCGAACGCGTTGTACATGAGGTGCGGGTAGAAGTAGATGAAGGCGAAGGTGCCGAGTCCCCACGCTATGATCATTGTCAAGGCGAACGTGCGCAGGTGGTGGGTTTTTCTCCCGCCTCTGGTCTGGACTGCTTCGCTTTTCGTTTCTTCGTTTTTCATCTTCGACATCATTTCACCTCCACGACGGGTGGGACATGATACTCGCCGCTCAGGATGGCCGCGCCGGGCTGATAGGCGCGCAGCCAGAGCATGAAGTCGCCGCTGGGCGCCGGCAGCCAGTTCGACTCGTGACCAGTCGGAGCCGTGTTCTGGATGTAGATGTCGATCGATCCATCGGCGTTCGATACAAGGCCCGACCTGTCGCCGACGCTGTAGCGGTCGATGGAGTTTGTCACCAAGAGCCGATTCGCGTCGATCATCGTGAGCGACCAAAATGCATCGTTCGGCGGGAGCCCTCCCGGCGGAAAATGCAGTATGTAGTCATGCTGTCCATTGAGCGCATGGCCCGCACCGTCCACGGTCGTCGTCCAGTACACCGCCTCTTCCGGCAGGTTGGCCGCGGGGATGTCCTTGGCGCATGCGGCCCGTAGAAGAATGTCGTTGCCGGGCACGCCGCATTGCAGGGTGATGCTCCAGCCGTTGATCGTCGTCTGCATGGCATTGACCTCGGCGTTGATGAGGAGATTTGCCGTGATAAATGCCAGCACTGCCCCCACGATGATTCCCTGCACTATGTCTGCGATGGTGGTTCTCTTAAACATGATAGCGTACCTCCTTTCGCGACCATCGCATGAATTGTACTACTCCATCTTCGGTTTCCCCTAATCATCAGCCTACCCGGCGGCCTTAAATGTTGACTATTCGGTGTTTCGAACAGTATTCAGCAAAGTGCCATCTGTCTTGAGGAAGGGTTTTACCTCGTTATGCAACGATTGTGTTTGACATCGTTTATCTACCCTGGCTCATTTCTCCCACAGCGGCACTAGTTTCAATATCCAGCGTGTCATGTACACGCCTGCCAGCGATGATCCAATGACCACCGGTATCATCACCGCCCAGGCGCGCTAGCAGTAAGTCAAAAGCGAAGGGCTTAGTCACATAGTCGTCCGCGCCGAGTTCAAGTCCTAACACCTGATCGAATTGTCGTCGGCGCGCGGTGAGGAAGATGACCGGCACATTGGCACGCTGACGATACTGCCGCAGAGCCTCCAGCCCATCCATACCCGGTAAACCAATGTCCAGAATCCATAGGTCAGGCGCGTCTCGGTGCGCCAACGCGAGAGCATCTTCGGCATTAGCCGACATGCTGACGCGGTAGCCGGCCTTTTCCAGATTAAACGCCAGGCTACGGCGCAGCAATTCATCATCGTCCACGAGCAACAGATGTTTAGGCATAATTCACCTATGGGGATTATAGCATCGACAGTCAAATGCCCTAGCCTACTGCTATCAGCACGAGAATCGTGACGATCAAGATCAGTGTCAGCCAGTAGCCTTCGCGCAGAAAATCACTGAATTTGTACCCCCGGTCCCATGACCAGAATATTGTATTGACCGGATGGCCAAGTGGCGTCATGAAGGCGAGTGAACAGCCATAAGCCATGGCCAAGTCAAACAGGCGAGGATTGGTCTTCAGTGACTGCGCTACGTGAATAACCCGCAGCACGGAGGGTTATGGTCTCGCTTCACTTCGTTACATCACACGAGGCTGTCGTCGGAATCTCAACAGGTGTCACATGTCACCTACAAGCCATGACACTCGGGCCTAGGACCGTCTCGGCATCGGGTGTAAATTATATTCAGCCTATTGAATATGTTATCGGGGATGTGTCATGGACTATTACGAGGAATCGGCCAGGTTGTTCAAAACGCTGATGCACCCGGCTCGATTGGAGATTCTGGAAATCTTGCGGGACGGCGAGCATTGCGTCTGCCACATCGAGGCCGCATTGGGCTACCGGCAGGCCTATATCTCGCAACAATTATCCGTTCTGCGCGAGGCCGGTTTGATCCAGGATCGACGCGATGGCTGGAACATCTACTATCGCGTTGTCCAATCGAAAGTGTTTGACGTGTTGGATGCCGCGCAGGCTGTGACTGGCGTGAAACGTGCTCGTCGCAAAGCAGCTGTAGACCATTGCCCATGTCCACAGTGTAGCGCAATTGAGGCTGTCGCTGTGTAAAAACTTTTCTTTTGACTCGAACGCACGCAAAGGATTGAAGATCCTGAATCGCAGGAGTGATGAGCATGCCCGATTTTTTGGAAGTGACTGTCGATAAGTTCACGTTCAAGGTTGCCACCGATCGTTTCTACACGCGCGAAGGCGTGTGGGTTTCCTTTCTCTCTGAGGGAGAAGGTTTAGGAGTGAGGGTGCAGATCGGCTTATCGGACTTCTTGCAACAGCGCAGTGGAGACATCGCTTTTGCGGAGATCAAATCGATCGGCACAACGTTGGCTGCCGGGGATGAGGTCGCTTCGGTCGAGACGATTAAGGTCAACGTGGCGTTGAGTTCGCCTATAAGCGGCCAAGTGATCGAGATCAATCCGGCGATGGACGCTGCGCCTGAAGCGATCAATCAAGACCCGTATGGCGCGGGCTGGCTGGCGGTGATCGAAGTGCCCGACTGGGAAACCGAACGATCGCGGTTGCTCGACGCGGCGGCATATTTTGAAGTGGTGAAACGCGAAGCCGAAGAGGAAATGAAAAATCAATGAGCGATCCAAAGCGGGTGGTGATTGTATCGTGCAGCGGCATCGGTAAAACGTATGGCAGTGTGAGCCGTGAAGCGGCATATGCTGTGACTGAGGATCTACGGCCCGACACAACTCAACTTGTGCCGTTATCTTTGTTGGTATTGGGTGATGAGCACACACGCGCGACGGTGGCCGATGCGCAAGCCATCACCATCGACGGCTGCAAGTTGGCGTGCGCGACGAAGATGGTCAAAGAGAGCGGCGGTGAAGTGGCGAAAGACTACGCGGTGTTGGATGTGTATCGCCGCTACAAGCAGTTCAAGCCGCAGGGTATTGCCGAATTGAATGAGGGTGGGCAGCAATTGGCGAACGCTTTGGCCGAAGAGATCGCGCAAGAGGTAGATGCCCTCACCCCTGTCCCTTCTCCCAGCGGGCGAGGGGAAAACGACGGAGGCCGACATGGTTAATCTACCGCAGAAGAAAGTGGGCATCGTGGCGTGTTCCGGCGAAGAACTGGCGGGCGGCACCGTCACGCGATTGGCTGCGTTGAAAGTGCTGGAGCAATTGCGCCCCAAAGACACCGTGACGATCTGCCTGCCGTTGTTCCTCGCGGGCGGTGAAGGCGATCGGGCCTTTGCACGCTTCTATCCGACGATTGCCATCGATGGCTGCGAGCAACGCTGTGCCGCCAGAGCGACCGAGATGTATTCGGGCAAGCCGGTTGCCAGTATCCTTGTGACGGAACTGAGGACCGATCGCGACATCGGCACGATGCGGCGCTTGAATGACAGCGGACGCGAATTGGTGAACGTGACCGCCGATCGAACCGCTGCACTGGTCGATCAGTTGTTAGGCAAAAAATGGGATCGACGCGCAGGCGAGTTTATCGGGGAAGCAAAAATCGAAGGAGTAGCACCTTCGGCAATTGAAGCGACCTGCTCATGCGGATCAGGCATTCCAGTTCAGAAGGTCAACGTCGACGGACAAGTGGTTACGCTCATCGCACTGCCCGCGATCTTTCAGCAGTTCCGCGAGCAGGGCAAAGCGCCCGGCAACGGTGTGACGCGCGAGTTGTTGGACCTGGTGAAGGTTTACAATGCTGTACCCGCCGAGCAAGAAGCGAGTTATCTCAGCGTGCTTGAACAAGAGTACACGGTGTTTTGTGCGAAGGAGAATGCATGATGAGCCGCACAGC
>JADGQE010000297.1 GCA_017882055.1 Thermoflexales bacterium | reverse complement strand
TGCGCCGCTGGCTTGCGCGGAGGGTGTCAAAGACACGTGACGCGAAGTGTCAAAGTATACTGCCGACCAGTTGAGCGCGCGGTTTGGTGAGAGCGTGCGTGTGCGGTATTTCGATCTATTTGATCCCGATTGTCCCACGTTGCCCAACGGCGCTCAACTACCACTGGTGATCATCGATGACGAAGTATTGAGCAGTGGCGGTAAGATTTCCATACCCGCCATTCGCAAGCGCATCGAGGCACTCGGTGTCATACTTGATGATCACCAAGGCTGATGTCCGCACTGTGCTCGACGAGGTGATTCATCCCTCGTTTGGGATGTTGATCATCGCGCTGGATATGGTGCGCACGGTACGGGTGGGTGCTGATCGGATCGAAGTCGATCTGGTGATGAACTGCCCCGGCTGCCCGGCAGGTGAAGTGGCGCTGGCGCTAGCACGCAAAAGCCTCGCCGCGTTAAATGGCCGCGCAGTGAAGTTGAATCTACTGCCGCAGGTGTGGGCTCCCCATGGGAGCAACCTTCTTGATCTGTATCTCTTGGCTCACCGATTCCCCGCTGGCCGGGCTCTGGCACCACTTACTTCTCCCGACCTGAGTCAGCGCCACGCTAAAAGCTTTGCTCATGGCTTATGATGCTTTCAACGAGTATTGAATGATCGAAGGCGAAAGTTTACGCAGGGCGTTTTGGCACATAGGCATATGTCACTTCCGTGCGATGCGGATTGTGCCCCAGCCACATGGCTAACTCCCGACGGGCTTCGTTCTCCGTGAATCCTAACGCGCGTTTGATGTCTACAAACTTGCAGGCGGCCGTCGCCCGAAAGCCATGCACCCCGCGCCGCTGAATGGTCAACTCATCACAGGCTTGCCGCACATATCGCTCCAGGCGATCTTTCCATTGGCGGGCTTGCTGCTCGGGCAGGTAAACAAATGGCCGAGACGAATCCAATTCTGTCAGCACCGCCGAATCGAGTACCCGGATGTTTCTGGTCTTGCCGCCTTTGCCGAGCAATTCCACTCTTTTCTCACCAATGGCTACCTTGTCGGCACGCAAGTGCAATACTTCGTCGATGCGCGCCCCACTGGATAAGATGAAGCGCAGTGCCTGGCCAAACTCTGGAGCACGTCCATTCACCTGCTTCCAGATTGCGGTGGCCTCATCCAGGGTATACGGTCCGCGAGGTTCATGGTGATCATCGACTTCCCAGTCGGCTGACACGAGGTCAGCCCTAATCCAATTCATCGCGTATAGCCCTTCTTGTAATTTGCGGAGCGTTGCAATGAGGGTTTGCACGGTGTCGGTCTGACAGGTTTCATACTTTTCGTTGAGAAACTCCGTTGTCATTTCGTCATCGACTTCCGTAAAGAACCTCAGCCCCGGGTATTCCGCGACCAGCCAATTGGTGTAGGTGATGGCGCGCTCGAACACCGTATTGAACGTCCCGAAACTGTAGATACCGGCGACCGCTTCACCCGGTTTCCAACCCTGCGCTTGCTTGGCTTCATACTTCGATTCGCCGATATGATCAATCGCCTTGAGTGCCCGATAGATTTGTCCATGCCACGATGTCTTACCCATGCTTCCTCCTTGAGATATACCCCGGTCGTCGGTCGCTGACCCCAAAAAGTCAGTTACCTCTGACGGGCGTACCGATTTTGAAAGGCCGCGAGCAGCCTATTGTTCGTTGAGATTTTGTCGCCAGGCTATTCACCTTGACGCAAGGCGGGCTGGTTAATCGATTCGGCTGATTATGCCCGCCGGAGTTCCCCTCGTTGCGGCCAGAAATCGCCGCGACTTCTTCCCCGGATGTCCGGGCCAGTCTGGGTCAGGCTGGGCCAGCGAACGCGCTCCCATCGGGCGCTGCTTTCACTGACAATCACGTAGATAGATTTCCAACAACGTGACGAGCGGTTCCTCCAATGAAGTGGAGCGACAGGCGCTCAACGTAGATAGAACTCAGTGCCGCATCAAAGTGCGAGCACAATGAGAACAGAGTTAACCAAGTCACTGCTGGCGAATGCCAACCGACCTGAATCGATATGATTATAAACTGACCTTTGAGCCAGGATTTCAAAAATCCTACGAAAAATCTACGAAGTCCATAAAACCAGGCGTGGAGGTTAAGCCTCGTGATAATCAGTCGCACTGAGTAGGCCGCTGGTACAGCTGATGAATTGGGGAGCGCAGCCTTGCTGCAAATCGCGTCGCTATTTGATGCGCAGTCAATGATAGAAGCAGAGTCGTGAAATCGTATGAATAACGAGTAGTTCATCGCGTTCGCCTGATCGACACCTGGTTGACGGTTATAGCCCGATCGGTTATAATGTAGTCACATAAGGGTCTACAACGGAGGTCAGCCATGCATGAGATTGGCGTGCGCGAATTGAAAACACGGGCATCGGAGATTGTACGCAATGTGCGTCGGCGCCGGACGCGCTACGTGATCACCTACCGGGGACGGCCAGTCGGTGTTCTCGGTCCACTGGAAGGCAACGAATCCACAACCACTTCGTCAGCTGCGGAAGCGAGTGCCGTATGGGACGAGCTAACGCGACTTGGGCAGGACATAGCCCGCGGCTGGCCAGCGAACAAGACCAGCGCGGACATATTATCTGAGATGCGACGTTAAGGAGTGGCGTGAATGACGCGACCCTATACCATCGACGCCAGTGTCTTTCTTAACGCGTTCAACCCAGCCGAAGCCGGGCATGCCGAGAGCAATCAGTTGTTGGCATTGCTGCGAGCGCAGGCGCTGCCCATCATCGTGCCCACACTGGTCCTGCCCGAAGTGGCGGCGACGATCAGCCGCGTGCACGGCGATGCTGGTTTGGCGCGAAAATTCGCCAACCAACTCAGCCGACTTCCCAACCTGATGCTAATCACACTTGACCTCGTGCTGGCCCAGCAGGCCGCTGAAGTCGCAGCCCAGCATCGTTTGCGCGGCAGCGATGCAGTCTATGTAGCAGTCGCCCTCCGCTTTGGCACCGTACTAGTTACGCTTGATCGAGAGCAACACGATCGAGTGACTTCGGTGATGACCACGTATTACCCCTTTGAAGCGATAGCCGTGCTGGGTACACCCTAGTTAAGATTCTCTCGATTTGATGAAGGGGAATCAAACTACCGTGTGGTTCATTCGAAGTCGAGGGGAATTTCGATAACTCAGCCGAGGGACGACATGGATGCTCCTATCCGTGCTCAACTACTCTTGGTCAACCGCGGCCCGTGCGGCTCGGCGGCGCACGTCGGGCACACCACCTGTCCGGAGCGCCTCAACGCCAACGCCAACGTCGGGCGCGTACACTCCGGGCAGACGGTCGCTTCAACTTTCTGCAACGCCGGATCGAACACAACCTCGATCTCACCGCTGCTCCCTTGCGCCGGAACCAGCTGCACACGAATCCGCAGCTTGGGCTGAATCACATGCAGCACGTTGAGCAATTTGATCTGGACGCGGAGCGCCAGCTTATGGCGCAAGTCGGCGAGCTGCGTCTGCTCCTCACGATCGAGCGCCTGCCGCTGCGAATCAAACTGCGTGACGTCTTCACCCCTGGCGACGACCCGCGCTCGCCGATCGGCCAGCTCCGATCGCAGGTCGGTGAAGTAACCGGTGATGCGGTGGGTCTCGTGTTGAAGGTACTGCTGAAGCTCGGTCAGGTGTGAATGCGCCGTCACCGTGACGGCGTGCGTCACTTCTTCGCGCGCCAACTGATACGCGCGCTTCAATGGCAGGCCGGGCGCATCAGGATAGGGATACGATCGGGTATCAGACAGTGTTGCACTGCGGAGCGTATCTTCCACCGTGCGCGTCAACCGGCCGTAGTATCGATCGATCCCTACCGAGAAAATATCCTGGACCTTCTCGTCGCTGATGAACGTGGCCTGAAACCAGAACAGCGCCGCTGAAAAGTGATGGGCCCGTGGCGTCGCCGATCGAACTTCAACGCCCGGCGGGACTTGCAGACTCCGCCGCACCGTGGTGGGCAGAGCGTGTGGTGACAAGTTGAACCCGGTCAAATAGACCTGGGCGACCTGGCCCAACGACTGCGCATGTTCAAAGATGCGATCGAGCAGCGGATTGCCGAAGGCCATCAACTGGGCGGTGGGGTAATCGGGCACGGCTTCAGGATCAAGCGTGAATCGAAACACGCCGGCGGACGCCGCGACGCCGATCGCTTGCTCGCCGGCGGCCGGCAGCATCGCATCGTAAACCTGTGGTTCGACGGCCTGCCACAAACCGCCCGCCACTTCAATGTATTCCAACAAGAATTCTTCCAGCGGACTCGTTTCCACGTGGCGATTATCCTTCCGGCACAAAGCGCTCGCCGAACAACCGGTCGTCATATTCGCGCTGCTTGAAATAGGTCTGCTTCGCCTCGATCATCCGGTTGCCCAGTTCATCCATGCGCGTGCGGAATTGATCTTCATCGGCGGACGTTGACCACAAATCGAGCACGATGTCTTCGAACTCGCGCTCTTCATCGAGGTTGCCCAGGATCATCTCGATCTCGCCGATCACCAGCTCGAACAAATTAATCTTGGCTTCGAGTAACTGCAGCAATTCCGCCTCGAAGGTGCCGGCGCTGACCAGATTGAACACGGAGACATCGTGCGTTTGTCCGATGCGGCTCAAGCGCCCGATGCGTTGCTCGATCCGCATCGGGTTCCAGGGTAGATCGAAATTGCACAACGCGTGGCAGAATTGCAAATTGCGCCCTTCGCTACCGGACTCGGTCGAGAGTAAAATGCGAGCCGGTCCTTGAAAAGCGCGAATGGCTTCTTCTTTTGCCAGCCGGGTAAGACTGCCATGAAACACCGCGACCGATTCGCCGGCTTGAGTCAACACTTGATGCAGAAAGTCTTGCGTGTGGCGGAACTGCGTAAAGATGACGATCTTATCGGGGAAGTCGCGCAGCAAATCGAGCAGCCGGGCGACTTTCGCCGATTCGATCGGGGCACTAGCCCGATCGGCCAACGCGCGCAACGCCTGCGCGTCGTCATCGGACAAGCCGTCGGTCGACGCGATCCGTTCCAGAGTCGCCGCAGCCGCCAACGTCGAACTGCCCAATTCCTTCTGCAGCGTGATCAACGCCATGCGCGACAGCGGCGAATCCTCACGCGCCAAGTGATCCTTGACCAGGCGA
>JADGQE010000296.1 GCA_017882055.1 Thermoflexales bacterium | reverse complement strand
TTTTTGCGCCGAAAGTTCGACAATCCGCTGCAACACCTCAAGAATTTTTAGCGGCTTTGCGCCTTTGCGTGCGACTTTGGGCTTTTTTCAGGGGAGTCATGCTTGGATACTGATCCAGCGCACGGACTTGCAATCGTTCATTCAACACAGTGAGGCACAACTATGACCACAGTGGCCGTCCTCGGACCTGGTGTCATGGGCGGCAGTGACCGAGTTGGTGCGGGAATAGTTGAAGAGACCAAGTTTCATGAAAACCCTGGTCTTTTTGTTCTCTTTATCACGTCGTCTGCCCACTGGTTCATATAGTGAGAATATTTGCCACTATGTGTGCGACACAGGAAAGTCGTCCATATGGAAGGTGACATCTTGCACTGTGACAGAATCCCTGACCTGTTTTACTCTAGACTTAGCGCATTTCACCATTCCCCGTGCTTTACCAGGAGGAAAATATGTCGGCAGATTTATTCGAGTCTATGAAGCAAAGCGTCATCGATGGTGACGAGGAGCGTTCGGCGGAGTTGGCCCAACAGGCGCTGGCACAAGGGATTGATCCGCTGGTTGCCATCAACGCAGGTTTTGTGCTGGGCATCAATCACGTCGGCGAGCAGTTCGGCGTGGGCGAGATGTTCCTGCCCGATCTGATGCTGGCGGCCGAAGCGATGAAAGCGGCGGTGGCTGTGCTCGAGCCGGAGATGAAGCGGCGCGGCACGCAGCGCGAAGTGTTGGGCCGCGTGGTGTTGGGCACAGTCAAAGGGGATATTCACGAGATCGGTAAGAACCTGGTGGCAATGATGCTGTCGGCCAGTGGCTTCGAAGTGCATGACCTCGGCGTCGATGTGCCGTTTCAGAAATTCGCGGAGAAAGCACGCGAAGTCAAGGCTGATATCGTCGGCGTGTCGGCGCTGTTGACCACGACGATGACGGGCCAGAAGACCGTGATCGAAGTGCTGGACGACATGGGGCTGCGACCTCAGGTGAAAGTCATCGTCGGCGGTGCGCCGGTCACGCGCAGCTGGGCGCAAGAGATCGGCGCGGACGGTTACAGCGAAGACGCGATGGGCGCGGTGGCGCTGGCGAAGAAGTTGGTTGGAAAGTGATACGTATAGGGTAGAACGTGTTGCGTATTGCGTGTTCCGTCTTACGCACCACGCACCACGAACAAGGAGCAGCAACAATGGCTGGAAAAATCAATGCAATCGCCCATCCCCGCCTCAGTCTCAACATCCTTAGCACGGCGGATGTTCATAAGATTCACACTGCCACGCTCGACGTGATCGAATCAGTCGGCGTGCGATTTCCTTCCAGGAAAGCGCTCGATATTCTCGAAGCCCATGGCGCGACGGTTGATCGCAATACGCTGGTTGCCAGGATTCCGGGCCGCGTTATCGAAGAGGCGCTGAAGAAAGCGCCGCCGATCTATACGCTGGCGGCGCGTGATCCGTCGCAGGATTTACCGCTGGATGGCCAGCACGTTTTCTTAGGAACTGACGGCTGCTGCATCGAAGTGATCGATGCTTTCACGGGCGAGAAGCGCCGCACGACCAAGCAAGATTCTGCCGATTGCGCGCGTATCGCTGATGCGCTCGAAGAGGTCGGCTTCTGGTGGTCGATGGTCTCGGCGCAAGATCAGCCGCCGGAGTCGCGCAGCCTGCACGAACTCGAAGCGGCCTGGCGCAACACGACGAAGCATCTACAAACGGAATCGATCGTGACGGAACCAGAAATGCAGGCGGCGATCGAAATGGCCGCTGCGCTCACTGGCGGCAAAGACGAATTGCGCAAGCGACCCATTCTATCCATCATGCAATGCACGACGAGTCCGCTGGGTCATGATGGCGGCAGTCTCGAGGCCGGTCTGCTGGCCGCTGAGGTGGGCTTGCCGGTCGGGTATATGACGATGGCCTCGTGCGCGTTCAGCGGCCCCGTCACGCTGGCGGGCAATCTCGTCGTCGGCAATGCGGAAGTGATCAGTGCGCTGGCCTTGATGCAGTTGGCGCATCCGGGCGCGCCGGTCTACTATGCCGCCGCGCAGACGGCGATGGATTTGCGCACCGGCGGATACACGGGCGGCGGGCCGGAAGACTTTCTCTTTGGCGCGGCGACGAATGTGCTGGCCGATTTCTACAACGTGCCGTTGTCGATGGGGGCGTTCGCGACGGGAGCGAAGGAACCCGATTGGCAAGCAGCGGTCGATAACGCTTTCTCGTCTTTCATGGCGTCGTTGACCGGATCGGATATGCTGTTAGGCTGCGGTCTCTTGCATGGCAGCCGCATCCTCAGTTACGAAATGATGGTGATGGACTGCGAGATTTACAGTATTGTCCGCAAGACGCTGGAGGGCATCGTCATCAACGCTGATACGTTGGCATTGGATGTGATTCGATCGGTTGGGCCGGGCGGCAACTTTTTGAAGCACAAACATACACGCCAGCACATGCGCGAGTTGTGGCAGCCGCGCTTGATGGATCGCCGTCCGTACGGCCAATGGGAAGAGAAGCGCGACGGCGCGCGCGATTGGGCGCGGGCACGGGCGCAGGACATTCTAAAAAACCATCAGCCTGATCCGCTTGATCCGAAGTTAGGCGCAGAACTCTTGCGCATCATTGCCTCTGTCGAAGGATGAGGGATGAAGGATGAAGGATGAAGGATGAAACAACCCAAACTGGAATTGCTTGACCGTGAATTGATCGAGCGTATCTTAACAGAAGCATTCGAGTTGATGCTGGAACCGGGCATCAAAGTGCATCCGATAACCGGTGAAGATTGTCATCGACGCCGATTGTGGTACAGTATTCTGCGCAATCGAGGCTGCAGGGGGAAGTATGCCAATTGATCAATCGTCCAATTTGTACTACGAAGTCAGCGGGCCTGAGACGGCTAAGTCGATTGTTTTCTTGCACGGCGGCGGACTCGCCGGCTGGATGTGGCGCAAGCAAGTGCAGGCGCTGCAAGCCGAGTATCATTGCGTGGTACCCGACATGCCTGAACAAGGCAAGAATACTCGTACAGATACGACTCCATTTACGACTGAAGGCGCTGCGGATCGAATCGCGCAGCTGATCCGCAGTCAGGCGCATGACGGCAAAGCCCACGTGGTTGGACTGTCAGAAGGCGCGCAAGTCGTCGTGTCGCTACTCAGCCGTTCGCCTGAGGTTATCGATCATGCGGTCGTGAGCAGTGCCATCCTGCGCCCGCTGTGGGTCACTAAATTCTATCCGCGTTGGGCCATTGTCTGGTCGTATCGCTGGTTCGTCGCGCCTTTCAAGAACAACGACTGGTGGATCCGTTTGAATATGCGGGGCAATGGCATATCGGACGATTACTTTGCCGACTTCAAAGGCTCCTTCCAGGAAACGACCGAAGCCAGCATGCTCAATATGATGCTCGCCGGTTTCCGTTTTCGCATGCCCGCCGGGCTGGAGAAGGCCGATGTGCCAGTGCTGGTGGCCGCCGGCCGCAAAGAATACACCGCGATGAAACAGTCCGCGCTGGATCTGTTGAAGGTGCTGCCCGGGGCGCGCGGCGTCATGGTCTCGCTTGGCCCCAAATCCTCATTGGTCAAAGAGCATAGTTGGGCGATGACGGTGCCCGACTTGTTTACGGCCACTATAAAAGCCTGGATCGAAGATCATCCATTGCCCGCCGAACTTTTGCCGTTGTCTTTGTAGTCTGAGTAGATCACAGATTGCAGGCAGAGGCGGCGTCCGCAGTAGCGGCTCCCACGCCGCCGGAACGCGGGCATGGGAGCCCGCTCTGCATAATTGCGATCTACTGAGTCTGATCTCATCAACCCTGTTCGAAAGCGACTGGCTATGTCGTTACGTGCTTACCTTCAACGTCTGGAAGATCGCGGCAGTCTGATCAAGGTCAGCGCGCCGATCTCGAAGACCTACGAAATCGCCGGTGTTCTCAAGCAACTCGAACCGAAACCGGTGTTGTTTGAGTGCATTAAAGAATCGGCCTTCCGTGTGATTGGCAACCTGTTTTGCAGCAAGGCCGCCTTTGCCGATTACTTCGGTATCCAGGTCAACGAGATCATCCCGTTCCTTGCACGCGCAACACTTGCCCCACTCCCACTCCGCTTCGCTACGGGGACTGACGTGCGTGGCGCAGTGCGGGTCGATCAACGAAAGCCCTGCGGAGTCGTCGAGACCGCACCCTGCCAAGAGGTTATTGTCTCCGACCCCGATCTGGATGCGCTGCCCATTCTGCGTCACTGCGAAAACGATGGCGGCAACTACATCAGTTCGGGCGTCGTCATTGCGAAGCATCCCCGGTACGGCCAAAACGTCGACTTTCATCGCTGCATGCAATTCTCCAGGAACGAGCTGGCGGTGCGCGTCGTGCGTGCGCGCCACTTCGATACTTTCCTGCGTGATCTGAAGCAAGTCGATGTGGCGATTTGTGTGGGCAACTCGCCGAATGTGCTGGCGGCCGCAGCAACTTCAGTGGATATCGGCATCGATGAACTGGAGATTGCGAATGCGCTTGAGCCGCTGCAAGTCGTCAAAGCAAAGACAGTGGATGTTTATGTGCCCGCTGAAACGGAATTCGTTTTGGAAGGCACGGTCTATCTTAATCGGATGCATGCTGAAGGGCCGTTCGTTGATCTCACCGAGACGCAAGATATCATTCGGCAAGAGCCGGTGTTCGTCGTCAAGACCATCACCCATCGCCGCGATGCGATCTGGCAGGCGCTGCTGCCCGGCGTGCTCGAACACAAATTGCTGATGGGCATGCCGCGCGAACCGACCATCTTCAAGAAAGTGAATGAAGTGGTGAAGTGTCTCGACGTCAACGTCGATCCGGGCGGCGCGTCGTGGCTGCACGCGATCGTGCAGATTGACAAACAATCGGAAGACGATGGCCGCAAAGCGATCGAGGCGGCGTTTGCCGGACATCGTTCGTGCAAGCACGTCTTTGTCGTCGACAAGGACATCGACATCTACAATCCCAATGAAGTCGAATGGGCGATGGCGACACGCTTCCAGGGCGATACCGATCTGATCATCAAAGCGCGCGAGCAAGGTTCCAGCCTCGATCCGAGTTCGGAAACAGGCACGCACTTCACGACTAAGATGGGCTTCGATCTGACTAAACCGCTCGTCGCCAAAGGCAAGACGTTTGAGCGCGCGCCATTCCCTGA
>JADGQE010000295.1 GCA_017882055.1 Thermoflexales bacterium | reverse complement strand
TCCATCCCTCAAGCGTGATGCGTGAGGGCAGAAACTAATGCGCCGATCGCGCTATACTTAGGGAGCGGATTCAGACAAGCTAAGACCCTGTGCTCCTTGGTGTGTGAGAGCCCGTTTGCGAGACTGGTTCTGCGCCGGCGTGATGTGTATTGTGGTGGCAGTGTAGCAGTCGGCACTGACCCCGGTGAGCAGGCTACTAATTCAAGCCCGGTGCGGGTCTGAATCCCAACTCTATCCCCCTGAAAGGAGTCAGGACCATGGTATCGACCGTTACCCCACCGAAGGCAACCGAGACGTTGATGGCTGTGAATCCCGATGCGGCCGGCTTGGACATCGGGCATGACGAAATCTGGGTCTGCGTGCCGACCGAGCGCGCCACACCGGCCGTCCGCGCGTTTGGGACCTACACGCCCGATTTGAATGCGTTGGCCGATTGGCTGGTGCAGGGCGGCATCCAGACCGCCGCCCTGGAATCGACCGGCGTGTATTGGATTCCGATTTATGAGATTCTGGAGGCGCGCGGCATCAAAGTCTACGTCGTCAACGCGCGCCATTTGAAGCATGTCCCGGGCCGCAAGAGCGACATTCAAGATTGTCAATGGATTCAACGCTTGCACACCTATGGCTTGCTGACCGCTTCGTTTCGACCGGCCGCCGACATCTGTGCGATCCGCAGTGTTGTGCGGCAGCGCGCCATGCTGATCGAGTATCGGGCCGCCCACATTCAGCACATGCAAAAAGCTTTGCAGCAAATGAACGTGCAGTTGACGCAAGTCTTGAGCGATATTACCGGTAAGACGGGGCTGGCGATCATTCGGGCGATTCTGGCCGGTGAGCATGACCCGCAGCGGTTGGCGCAGTTGCGCGATGAGCGCTGCGCCAAAAACGAAGCCGAGATCGTCAAGGCGCTGACGGGCAATTATCGCGCTGAGCATCTGTTTGCCTTGAAGCAAGCCGTCACGCTGTATGATATGTACACCACCCAAATTCAAGACTGCGATACGGAACTCGAACGCCTGTGGCAGGCCCAGCGGCCCGTCCGCGACCCAGACCTGCCCCCGCTGGATACCAGCGACAAGCGCAATACCCACAGCAAGAATGCGCCGACCTATGATGCGCGCACCTTGTTGTATGAAGTCGTCGGGGTGGACTTGGTGGCCATCAGTGGTCTGAATGTCAGCACCGTCCAAACGATCTTGTCGGACACCGGCCTCGACTTGAGCGCCTTTCCCAGCGAAAAGCATTTCTGCTCGTGGCTGAACGTGGCGCCCCGCAACGACATCTCGGGCGGCAAGGTATTGCGGAGTCGCACCTTGAAATCGGGCAACCGGGCCGGTCAGGCTTTTCGGCTGGCCGCCCAATCGGTCAGTCGGAAACAGGACGAGTTTGGGGCCTACTATCGCCGCCAACGCGCCCGGCTGGGACCTGAACAAGCCAATGTCGCCACCGCCCACAAGATTGCACGGGCTTTCTATCATGTCCTCAAGCATCATACACCTTTCCGCTCGTTAAGCGCGGACGACTACAACCAACAAGTGCGTGACCGAGAAGTCGCCCGTCTCAAAAAGAAAGCGACTCAACTGGGCTTCACGCTCGCGCCAGTGCCCGCGTCAGCCTAGACTCAACTCGGCGCAAGTTTCTGAGCAGGAGCGTCTTTTGCGACGAAGCAATCTCTTTCATAGATGGCAAGATCCGCTGATGGGCCGGAGATTGCTTCGCAAAATGCGCTCGCAACACATGCGGTGCAGTGCTCCCGTGACGATGGCTGAGTAATTACGCTGATTTTAGATTTCCGATTGAATGCGCCGGGTCGCAAATATACTACGTTCAAAGTCGCCGCATGACACGAAGGCGTAGAATTCATCCAGACTCACAAACACACGCGTCGACAAACCCTTAACGACCCAGTTGTGAATCAGCGGCGAGATCGTAAAGATGGGCCGCCGGTTGTGGTAAGCCTCCCACATTTCCAGTGCGGTACCCATGCTGGCTTCCGGCACATACGCGATCAGCGCGTCGGCGCGGCCGGCTTCCCGGGCCAAAATGATCAACGTCTGGCGCGCAGCCTCTTCGGCATAACCGATGCTGTCGGGATGCAGCTCCAAGGGATCGATGATCTCGACACCGGGCAGAAACTGCCGCAAACAATCGCCGATCGCGCGGCGATAATCCTGGCCGCTGATCGTATTCTCGCGAAGTGAACCCTGCATGATACCGCCGATGAAGACACGCATGGATCGATCGGCTCCTCCGACCACCGGCGGAAACAGTCGCACATGATCGCCGTCTTTCAACGGCGCATCGAGTTCGACCGGCTCATCATTGAGGAATGCAGCCTGAACGGCCCGGGCCGGAATACCAAAATGGTCGAGCGCACTGCGCACCACCGCCGGCTCGCCCAGCAGCACATCGAAGAGATCCGTCCTTGCGCCCCTGGGTCGATAATCACGCAAGATGCCGTGAAGTTTGACGGCGACTTTCATCAGCGCCCCGTCTGGCGAAGAGTTCAACGCGACCCGCTATCGACTGCGGCCTTCAATCGGTGCAAGGTTTTCGCAAGGTCTCAGACGGGTCTCAAGCCTTGATAGATTTGCCTACCGCTGAGCGTCTTCAGGATCGTCTCAGGATCACGATTGAGCTGCTCGGCCAGTTGGCGCGCACTGAGCGGCTGGTTATCGTTGATCAAGAAAATCCGAAAAGCCGCATCGACCAGGCCGGTATGCTCGGTAATATAATCGGGCTGGCGCGAGCAATGCGTCCGCAGCTGCAGCACCATGCCGTCCAACCGCTTGACTTCGGCGGTCTCGGGGTTGACCCAATCGATTTCTTCAGCCTCCCGATCATCGCCCGTATACATCGCGCGGTGCTCGGCGCACAGCTGACTGCGGAGGTACATCCGCAGATCTCGATCGGACTTGCTCCACCAGTCGTAATCAATGTGAAACAGCGTGTCGAGCGTCAGACGAATCAATCGAGTTGGCCTGGGCGTTGTCGTCATAGTTGTCATTCTAAATGAATTCGGCGGCTGATCAGCCGCCGATGATTATACCACTCCCGCATAAGCCCGCACACCCGTGTTAGCGCGCGATCCAGTAGCCATCCCCTACGGTGCGGAAGGACGTCTGGGTCACGAGCGCGGCGAACAACGGTCCGGGTGGCACGCGTTGGAGCAAATTGATCGCGGCATACAGGGTCTTGATGTGGACGTTGCCCTGCGGGCTGAGCCTGGCCAGTTCGGGCAGCAGCTGCTCAATCAATTCGATCAGCGGCGTGCCGCGCTCTCCGATCTGTGCGAAGAGCCTGTCGACGTTGGCCGGATCATCGACCACGACAATCATCTGCTCGTCGTAATTGCAGGGGATGGGCCGCTTGAGCATTTCAAAGGTCAGGCGGTTGTCACGCGGCACCGCCACGCGCACCCATTCGCGCCGCAGCCGCAGCCCTTGCAGATCGACCAGGACCACGCCCGGCTCATCGCCGCGCCGCAAATTGACGTAGGCCCCGGCGGGCACATCGTTGGCGGCGAACCAACTGTCCAGGCCAAACGCATAGCGATGTTCGCGCACCACCCAGCCCGGCCACTGCGTGCCGGTACGGGCATCTTCGAACATGAAGCGGATGCGCTGCGTGCGGCCCGTCGGGAACAACGCGGCGATGCCGGGCGACAGCGGCACCGTGCCGATGCGCCGATGCGGATAGGTTAACGTGTAGGCCAGCTCGTCGTCCGGCTCGTCGGACGCGGGCAGCTGCGAGAGTTCATCGTCGATGTACTGCTCGACTTTCAGCGCGGTGGCGTCGAGCCGGCTGCGATCGTAATCAACCTGGGTGTACACCAATCGACGGGGCGGCGTGACCACTTCGGGCGGTTCCAGGCGGTGCAGGAACCACAGCACTCCGCCGGCCGGGCCGACTTCGTCGAAGCGCTCGTCTTGATAGAGCGCGTCATTCAGCGAGAAGGTTTGAAGCGGACGATTGATCTCAGGGGGCAAGCCCACTTCGTTTAGCAGCGACTCGGTGGGCAGTGGACCGCCGCTATTCATGTCGAGGATCGCTTCGGCGATGTTGAGCTGGCCGACATTCACATCGGCCAGCAGTCCGCGTGGGAACCACTGCCCGGCCAGCCAGATGAAATCGGGACAGTCTTTCAGCGCGGCTTGAAGGCGCGTCTTCAGCAACGTGCGATAGCGGGCATATAAATCTTCGGGTGAGACGAGTGTCTCAGTCGGCGACAGGATGGCGGCGTCTTCGTTGAGATGATGCGTGTCCGAAAACTCGGCGGCAAATTCGCGCGAGCCGCCGTGGGTCATCTGAACCTGGATGACTTTGAAGGGACCGACTTCAGGGTTGTGCCCTGCGCGGATGGCGCTGACCTGGCCGACGGCAAAGTCGAGCGCGGGCAAGACAATTTGTTCGCCGATTTGAAAGGAGCGTTTGGGTTGATAGAGCGTGCCCTGCGCCTGCTGCTTGCGCCGCATGGCGGCTTCTTCGCGCTGGACGCGAAAACGGATCAGCGCCAGCGCGAGCTCATCAATGCTGCGCGGCAATTCGTCTTCCAAAAAGAGGTTGAGGAGATATTCGCGGTCTTCGCTCGTGAAATTAAAAGATTCGCCCCAGTGTTCGGGGGTTTGTGTTGCGCGGACAGTCACTGAATCTTATCTCCTGCGTGGCAAACATGCGACTTTAACGGGCGAGATTATACCACAGAAAAAGGGAAAAATGCGCAATGATCAATTCATGCCTATTGATGATCAATGGGGTGTGCTATACTGAGGGAAGGAAGTTGGAAATTGGAAGTTAGAAGATGGAGGCTGGAGGCAAGTTGTGAAGCAGCGGGTTTGTCAGACCTCTCGCCTCTAACCTCTAATCTCCAATCTCAAAACAAAAGCGAGGCAACCATGTTTAGACCGTTGAACGTTCGGCGTGAAGGACTGGAAGTGATCTATCGCGCGTACGGAATGTTACAAGCCGAGGCGATTAAGGGCCGCCTGGAAGCGTCCGGGATTCCGGCCGTGCTGGATTTCGAATCGATCGGTCAGACCTTTGGTATCGCCGTCGATGGTCTGGGCGAGGTGCGAGTGCTGGTGCCGACCGAGCGGGCAGACGAAGCGCGTGAGCTGCTGCAAGTTTCGAGCGAGGATGAGGATGTGGATGAGCTGATGGATGACGAAGAGGAGGATGAAGATTCAAAGTAGGCGCGC
>JADGQE010000294.1 GCA_017882055.1 Thermoflexales bacterium | reverse complement strand
AAACTCGTCAAAGGCGCGCTGCTCGAATTTGGTGATGCGATTCTGGGGCTGCTGCCCAACATTATTCTGTTCCAGTACAACCCGGAGCAGCTGTCGCACAAGCTCGATCAGCCGCCCAGTCCCAGCAGCTCGGGCAGTACGACGACCGAGAAGAAAGAGACCTTCCGTACGCCCAGCCTGCCGCTCGAAAGCATCAGCGATCTAAAGATCGTCCTTGATGCAACGGATCAGATGGAGCAGGGCGATCCGATCACAGCGGTGCGTGGCATCGGACCGGCCATTGCCGCGCTGGAAATGATGATGTTTCCACTGGGTACATCGCTGCTCAACCTCGGCAGTTTGCTTGGCATGGGCAGCAGTGGCTCCGCCAAAGTGCCGCCGCAGCAATTGCCACTCATCTTGTTCGTGTGGGGGCCGTGGCGCGTGGTGCCGGTTAATGTGACCTCAGTGAGTGTCGTCGAACAAGACTTTGACCCAATGCTCAATCCGATTCGGGCTGAAGTGACGGTCAGTCTCAAGGTCATCTCGAAAGACGATCTGGATAAGGATTCGTTTGCCTATGGCGCGTACGTGTGGACGCAGGCCAATCGCGAAGTCAACGCGGCGCTCAATATTGCTAACACCGTGCGGCTGGCCGCTGGTATGTTGCCTTTCTAGGGAGGTGCTGCATGTTCTTCAAAGGCAGTCGTTACGAAAAAGTGGGCGATGCGCAGTACACCGATGCGCAGGGCCGCGTCAGCCAGTACAAGAAGATTCGATTCATACCGGACACACCGGCGCGTTTCAATCATCTCATCAAACAGGGTGAGCGGACTGACCTGCTGGCGTTTCGCTATTACCGTGATGCGTTGAAGTTCTGGCACATCGCCGATGCGAACGATGTGATGCAGGCTGAAGAATTGACCTTTGAACCCGGCCAGCGTATTTTGATTCCGCCGGATACCAAGTAGACGGATAGGGGTGGTTGTTGTGCCCGATACATCTTACACGCTGCAACTGAATAACGTGCCGGCCGATCAAGACCTGCTCGATGCCATTACGCTCATCGAAGTCGAGGATGATGCGGCGCTGGCTTCGGCCTTTCGGCTGCGGGTGCCGATCGGCCTGACCGACGAAGGCGATTGGACCTGGGCGGCCGAGGACATTTTCAAGCCACTGACGCCCGTGTCGATCAGCGTGCAGCTCGGTTCGGAGGTCAACGAGCAGCTGATGAGCGGCTACATCACGTCGCATCACGTCCACTTCGACAAAGATCCAGGCGCATCGTTTCTGGAAGTCCTGGGCCTGGATGCCGGTACGCTGATGAACATCGAGGAAAAGATCGTGGCGTGGAAAGATATGGCCGATAGCGACATCGTGACGCAGATTCTGAACACGTATGGCTTCACGCCGCAGGTTGATAGCACGCAGCCGTCTTATACCGAGAACGAGACGACGATCATTCAGCGCGGCACCGATCTCGCGTTCGTGCGGCGGCTGGCGCGGCGCAATGGCTTTGAATTCTTTATCGAAACCGATGCCACTTCCGGCGTGACGACCGGCCATTTCCATCAGCCGAAGTTATCCGATCAGCCGCAAAAAGATCTGGCGCTGGCCTTTGGCGAGGACACCAACGTTCGCACACTCGAAGCGCAGTACGACGCGCTGCGCCCGACCACCGTGGATGCACGCGGCCTCTCGATCGGCGACAAGTCTGATCAAAGCGCGTCTGCGTCTTCATCCGATCTCGATCCGTTGGGCGCGGATGCGGCACTCGATCTACTTGATCAACAACCGAAGTCACTGCTCTCGCGCACGAGCGCATTCGACAATGCCGAACTGCAAACACGTGTGCAAGCCGCGGTCAATGCGTCGAGTTGGGCGATTTCGATGTCGGGCGAGTTGGACGTGACAGCGTATCAAGCGGTGCTGCGGGCACGGCGCACGGTCCTGGTGAAAGGCGCGGGCACACGCTACAGCGGCACGTATTACGTATCGCGTGTGACGCACTCACTGACTCGCACCGAGTACACGCAGAAATTTGAATTGACCCGCAACGCGCTGGCCTTGACGGGCAGCGAAGCGTTCGGCGCGGGCGAGGGCCTATCGTTAGCGGCAGCGCTGGGATAGGTGGTTCTGCCGGTGGAATATAAACCACCAAGGCACAAAGATACGAAGAACTTTAAGCCAATAACCTTAGTGACTTGGTGTCTTAGTGGTTATCGCTTGTGATTAACTCAAAATCAGCGGCCAGCAATTAATATGATCTCTGAAGAACTCATTACACGCCTGGCGGAAGAAGTGAATCAGCGCTTCTATGGCAAATATCGTGGCAAGGTCACGGACAATTCCGATCCGTTGAATCGCGGCCGCGTCAAGGCGAATGTGCCCGAGGTGTTGGGTGATGTCGAAGCGGGTTGGTGTACGCCGTGCGTGCCATATGCCGGATCAGATAAAGGCTGGTTCGTGATCCCGGAAGTCGACGACGTCGTCTGGATCGAATTCGAGGCGGGTGATCCCTCGCGCCCGATCTGGGTCGGATCGTGGTTCGGCGATGGCGACCTCCCGAATGATCCGGGCGGCTCGCAGGCGACGACGCAGACCAAAATCTTCAAGAGCGCCAGCGGCCTGATCGTCGATCTGGACGACAGCGCCGGCGAAATCAAAATCAGTGATAACAGCGGCTCGAACATCATCAACATCAAAGTCAATGAAGGCAAGATCGTGATCCAGGCGACGACAAACGTAACCGTCGATGCGCCGCTGATCAACCTGGTCGATAGCAGCACGCATCCACTGGTATTTGGCGACGATCTGCTGCAGTACCTGAATCAACTGGTGCAGATCTATCAAACGCATATTCATCCCGGCGAGATGGCTGCTGGTGTGCTGCCGGTCACTCCGGCGCCGCCTGTGCCGCCGTTCCCGCCGGCTACCCCGGCCCTGTTATCGACGAAAGTCATGACAGGCTGACACGGAGACGATCATGGCACTGACTGTAAGCGGTCTGGCCGACGAAATGGAAAAAGCGATGGGCGTCGAATGGCAAAACAGCAAAGGGACTACATTGCCCGAGGCTGGCAAAGACGATCGACGCATGTTGTTTCTGTCGATCTCGCGCGGTTTCCTGAATTCCTTGTTGGCTCAGCAGAATACCCTGGTAGATGGTGTCACGCTGAACGACGGTGTGATGTCCAGCCAGGCGTATACCGTGGATAGTCTGACGTTGAACATCACGATTGACGAGTGATCTGGCGGCCTGGCGATGAGCGGAAACTATTTTGACTATCCCTTTCACATTGATAACCGTGGGCGTGTGGCCATCACGGACGAAGACGATCATATCCGGGACATGATCGAGCAGGTGCTGTTCACGAATCCCGGCGAGCGCGTCAATCTGCCGGATTTCGGCTGCGGTTTGAAGCAGCTGGTCTTCGCGCCGAACAGCGACGTGCTGGCGACGGCTACGCAATTCACCGTCAGCCACGCGCTGCAAAAGTGGTTGGGCGATCTCATCACCACTCAGTCGGTCGAAGTCCGGGCGGAAGAAGCGACGCTGACGATCCAGATCGTCTACGTCAAACGCACGACGTTGGAGAAGAAGCAGGTAACACTTTCAACCTGAGTAAGGGCGACCCTCGCGGTCGCCTGCTGTGCCAGATAAGGGCGAGGGCAAGCCTCGCACCTACCCATGATTGCCGGATGAGAGACCGATATGATTAAATCCTACGATTCCATTCGTTGTCGTGATGAGGGCCGCCGCGCCGCGTTGCTCGATGCGACGATCAACACGCCCGGCCTGAACGGCATCGATACGGTCGAAGTTGAGAAGAACAATCAGACGACGCTGCACGTCTTCTTCTTGCTGGGCGTGCCGGGTGGTCTCGATCATCGTCCTGAGTTGTTCACGCTCACCGGCGGTGAGCGCATTACCAACATCCAGGTGATCGATACCGTCCAACAGGGCGGGGCTGATCCACACCTCGACGTGATCGTCGATCAGGCCGGCGATTTTTCGATCTACACGCTCACGATCAAAAGCGCCGCGCTCGATCCCGTGTTTGCGTCGGCCGATTTCAGTTTCAAAGTCGGCTGCCCGTCACCGTTCGATTGTCCCGGCGAGCCGCCGTGCGTCGACGTGGCCGAGCCGGATCCGCTGATCGACTACTACGCCAAGGACTATCCGAGTTTCCGCCGCGCGCTGCTCGATTGGGTATCGGCGCGTTACCCGAACTGGCTGGAACGATCGGAAGCTGATCTGGGCATCACGCTGCTCGATCTGTTTGCCTACGCCGGCGATCAACTCAGCGATTATCAGGATCGCGTTTCGAACGAAATGTATCTGGGCACGGCGCGCCAGCGCCTGTCGGTCAAGCGACACAGCGCGTTGATCGATTACGAACTGCACGAAGGCGCGAATGCTCACACGTTCCTATCCTTCAACGTCGGCGTTGATGGCATTCTGCCCGTGCGCACGCCGATTGCGACGTTGTCCGATCGCGGCAGTGATCCGATCGTGTTTGAGACGGACGCGCAAATCTCGCTGGTCATGGATCACAACGAGTTCCAGATTTACACCTGGTCGAATGCGGACTGCTGCCTGCCGATCGGCACGACCGAAGTCTATTTGCTGGGCGCGCATCCGCACTTGCAGGCCGGCGATTATCTGTTGTTCAAAGAAGTCAAGAGTTCGATCACCCAGCTCGCAGCCGATGCCGATCGGACTCGCCGCCAGATCGTGAATCTGACGCGGGTCGAAAGCGCGACCGATCCATTGATACCGCAGGCTCTCACCAAAGTGACCTGGAGCGCGGACGATGCGCTGACGCAGAAGTTCTGTCTCACCACCCTCTGCGCGGATGGCAGCACGTTGAGTGGTGTGAGCGTGGCCTGTGGGAACAGCGTGCCCGCATCTCACGGCGAAACGCAGCACCAGACTGTGAATGTGCCGCCCGCTGAACCAATTGACGATACGCTGTGCAAGCCGCTGCCGATCGAGCCGGCTGAGCCGTTTCAGTTCAATCTCGATCAAGCGCCGCTGACGTTTACGACTGAGACCGGCGATCCGCGCGATGGGCACAGCACCGTTGAGATTTCCATTCCACCGACCGGCGATTGGCGTGAACGGCGCACGCTGCTGGAAAGCGGTGAGTTCTCGCAAGACTTCGTGGTCGATGTGAATGAGGAAGGTCTCGCCACGATTCGCTTTGGCGATGGCACCTATGGTCGGGCCGTGCCGCCGGGTG
>JADGQE010000293.1 GCA_017882055.1 Thermoflexales bacterium | reverse complement strand
ATTGTTTTGATCCTGGTGGCGGTCATTGTACTCGCGATCCGCCATCGACCCGGCGTGCACACCACGGCTGATGCTTGATTGCAAGGGGCGCACGAAAGAATCGCGTGATCTTTCATCTCGATGAGAACAACCAGGCCCGCATCGATCTTGTGCCCAACAACATCAAAATTGCTTAACGATCTCGATGAAAGTAATGTTACTTTTTACCAGAATTTGCATCTAATAAGTGATATGATCGGTTTGGCCTCCGGGAATCTGCTGCACAATTTCTCGGCTTGGCTTGGAGACAACAGACTATGGGTGATGAGCACAATCACGAACGTCGGTTTCATGGCGGACCCGATCGGCTGCGTGCGCCGGAACGGATTGCCTTGATGGAAGTGCCGCGCGTCGCGGCGCTGAGCAGCGAAGGCCTGACGGTCCAGAATGTGTTGGACGTGGGAACCGGCACGGGTGTTTTCGCCGAAGCCTTTGTTGCTTTGGGAATCGCGGTGACCGGTATCGACGTGAACGCCGATCTGCTAGCGGTGGCGCGTGAGCATGTGCCATCCGGTCAGTTTCAGGAAGCACCCGCGGAGAAGATTCCATTTCCCGATCGATCGTTTGACCTGGTCTTTCTCGGGCATGTGCTGCATGAAACCGATGATGCTTTAGCCGCGCTCAAGGAAGCGCGCCGGGTGACACGCAGCCGAGTAGCCGTCCTGGAGTGGCCCTATCGAGATGAACCCCAGGGCCCGCCCTTAGAACATCGCTTGAAGCCGGAGATCATCGCGGACCTGGCCGCAAGCGCAGGCTACTCAAAGATAGAAACCATCCACTTGCAACACATGGATTTCCATCGGCTTACGGCCTGATCGCACTCATGCCGACTCATTAGTTGGTTAACGAATTCACTGATTCATGCTGCGCCTAACATGACAGATCAGCTACAAGGAAAAATCATGGCCGACCTGAATACAACTCAATTGGGATTGACCGTTCGACTAACGACCAATTTCGAGGATGCCTTGACGCGTGTAACAGCCGCGCTCAAGGTTGAAGGCTTTGGCGTACTAACCGAGATTGATGTCAAAGACACGCTTAAGAAGAAACTCGATGTGGACTTTCGCCCATATAAGATTTTGGGGGCCTGCAATCCATCGTTGGCTTATCGGGCGTTGAGCGCCGCGCCGGAAGCTGGCTTGCTGCTGCCCTGCAACGTGACCGTCGCATATGTGGAAGACCACGTGACGGAAGTGGCCATCGTCGATCCGTTGGCGATGTTGGGGCTCGTCTCGCAGCCCGATCTGGAAACGGTAGCTCAAGAAGCTCGTGCTCGACTGGGGCGCGTAGTCAGTGCCTTACAGAAATCGGTGTAAAATAGGTGCGCTTGCAATAAGCCGGTTGCAAGGTCTATGGATAGATCTTCGGCGGTGGAGAAACATGATGCATCGACCCTTTGCGAAAAGACCAAATGCAGCCTGGTTGTGGGTCGGTCTGATTGTATTAGTTGTCGTGATACTGGTGGGGTGCTCAACCAATCCGGCTGGACCAACCGCCGTGCCGACATCAGCGGCGGCGATCGCTACACCTTACCCGGCAGAGATCTCGGTAGCGCAAGCCCTGGCTAAGCGCGATGCGGGTGCATTCTTCCTCGACGTGCGTGAACCGAGTGAATGGAATCAAGTTCACTTACCCGGTTCAACGTTGATTCCGCTAGGCCAACTGCAGCAACACGTGACCGAGCTGCCGCGCGATAAAGAGATCGTCGTAGTCTGTCACTCGGGCAGCCGCAGCAAGGCTGGCCGTGACATCGTGAAGAACGCGGGTTTCACGCAAGTTACCTGCATGACTGGTGGCCTAACTGCCTGGCAGGCCGCCGGCTATCCGACGGTCTCAGGCCCGTAACCGTTTTGAGATGTAGTATGACCGATTGTCGTTTGCGTACCGCCCGCCTGCTTGCTGCAGCGCGGGTGGTATGTTGTATAATCTCGTCATCCTATGTCACTTTTGAGTCCCGACTGCATCTAACATGTTGAATGAAGATAACGATCAGGCTTTACTCGAACGCATCCGCCGTGGTGATAAGTCGGCCTGCGCTGAATGTGTGGAACGGCACTCGCCCGGCGTATATCGCTTGGCGCTGCGACTAACCGGCAACGAGGCCGAAGCCGAAGATGTCGTTCAGGAGACGTTCCTCAGCGCCTTCAAGGCCATCGATTCGTTTGAGGGTCGATCGGGTTTGAGCACCTGGCTGTATCGCATCGCCCATAATGCGGCCTTGATGCGGTTGCGGCGGGTTCAACCTGATCAAGTTTCGGTGGACGATGAAGAAGTCTTCGGCGAGGGACTGGATGTGCCGCGTCAGCTGCACGCTTGGTGCTGCCTGCCCGAACGCGATTTTGAGTCGAGCGAAGCGCGGATCGAGTTGGAGCGAGCCGTCCGTGAGCTGCCGGAAAAATTGCGGGCCGTGTTTGTGATGCGTGAACTGGAGGCGTTATCAACGGAAGAAACGGCGGAAGCGCTCGACGTTTCGATCGATGTGGTGAAAGTCCGTCTGTATCGCGCACGCTTGCAGCTGCGCGAACGGTTGTCAGCCTACTTCACCGAGATCGCGCGGACGGAGGTGTGAATTGGAAAAGGCTGCTTGCCATCATTTGTTGGAAAACCTAGCGGGCTACCTGGATGGTGAGGCGTCCGCCGAATTGTGTGCCGAGCTCGAGCGCCACCTGGACGGTTGCACCGACTGCCGCGTGGTGGTTGATACACTGCGTAAGACTAGCGCGCTATATCACGAATTGCCTCAGCCCGAACTGCCGCCAGCCGCTCGTCTGCGACTCTACAAATCACTTGACCTCAGTGAGTTTCTGAATTCGAGCGCCTAGTCACCAAACCTGGGTGGTGGTAACATTTGACTGATAGGGCTTTGCTCGGTAATATCTGTTTCCCTACTATGCACAGGAGAAACAGAATGATCCAAATCATTACCCATCAGTTAAAATGATGCCACTACCCAAACCTTTGAGGTTTCCCTGACGGCTATTCATCCAAAACTCTGTCACATCCGGCGATTGAGTTGCATCTTCAAAACCTATTGCGGCGGGGCCGCAGTGCCATTTCTCTTTTTCCGCCTGTCATGCTATAACATGCGGGTGTAGGGACGAAGCGGTTATGCTGACCAACAGCGTTACAATGTCTCTGCTTCCAATGAAGCACACTCATTGCAACGTGAAGCACAGTCATTGCAATGCGAAGCAGAATCATTGCAGCGTGAAGCAGAACCAATGCAACGCGAAGCAGAGCCAATGCAACGTGAAGCACAGTCATTGCAACGCGAAGCAGAACCAATGTAACGCGAAGCACAGTCATTGCAATGCGAAGCCGTGGCGTTGTAACGAGCAGGCGGTTCAACGCAGCAATTAAAAACTTACCTTACGCAGTTCCGGTAGCAGTCATGCCCGAACGCTGTTATCGGGCATCCAGTTTGACGATGAGCAAGTTGTGCTTACAGAGATTCTGGATTCCCGCTCGCCTGGCGCACCTCCGCCGCAGCGCGGCGGGTAAGGCGTGAAGCATGCGGGAATGACTCGCGGCTACTGTGTCATTTCGCATCGAACAGTGATTTGTTCCCGCTGTGGCGTTATTCAGATTTCCGAGATGCTTCGCTACGCCCAGCATGACAGGCGAAAGTCCTGACCCTTCAACTTCGGCAACCGCAAGGTTGACTCAAATTTTATCTGGAGGATATGCCATGCCCACCCGTCCCAAAGATGATCGCGCCACACGCGTGACCTTCATCGAGAAGCTGATCACCAACGCCCAGAAAGTGCCTGAAATCAAGACGGCCCTGTCGGAGTACGGCTACACTCCGGCCAGGTATACGCATGCCCGCGAGCTGCTCACTACCGTGAAAGCGGGTCTGGCGGATTCCAGCCTTGACTTTGGCGGCCAGAAAGTCGCCACGGGCGATGAGCGAACCGCCAAACAAGAAGCGTATGCGGCCTATCAGGGTGCGGCGAAAATTGCCAGGAAAGTCTTAAGCCCCGCCGAACTCGCGCAACTCGGCTTGCCCGCTCGCCAGCCGCGCAAGACGGGCGACTTTATCACGGCGGCGTACACCGTGTTTGATAACCTGTCGAGCACCAGGGCGCTGGCCGAGTACGGTTTCACCGCCGACAAGATCGCGGCTGAACGCGCCAAGATCGAAGCCTACGCGCAAGCCGATCAAGCGCAGGCCGAGGCCATCGGGACGAAAGAGCAAAGCACGCAAGACCTGCAAGCCGCCTTCACCGAGTTGAACGACTGGGCCACGACCTGTGCGCAAGTCGCAAAAGTGGCGCTGGCTAAGAAGCCGCAATTGCTGGAAAAGCTGGGCATCAAAGCGCGCAGCAGCAAGACGGCGGCGCAGCGCGCCGCGCCCAGGAAAGCGGCAGTGACGCGGGCCGCGAAGAAAGCGTAAGAATGATCGAGCGTGCGAGGGGTGATGAGTTGCCCCTCGCACGATTTTTTGCTCGTTGACGGCGGTTGTGAATGATTCTATACTGAGGTTGTCGAGGCGGACGATTTCAAATAAATGGGTCAGCTAATCCGCCTAAATAGTGGCGTGTAGCGAAAAGCCCGATTTCAGACCGGTTGGGCAAAAGTACCAATCATGGGGAGGAATGAAACAATGAAAACGATGAAGTATGTCTACTGGCAAGATGAGAACATGTGGCTTGGATATCTGGAAGAATATCCTGACTACTGGACTCAGGGCGAAACGATAAAAGAATTGGAAGATAATCTGCGAGATATCTCCAGGGAACTTACCAGCGGAAACATCCCTAACGTCCGAATGGTCGCCGAACTGGAAGTGGCATGAAACGCAGAGATTTGATACGTGAGTTAGAGCAGAGGGGCTGTGTGCTCATTCGTCATGGGGCGAACCATGACTGGTATCAGAACCCGAGGACGAAAGTATCTCAGCCTGTTCCTCGGCACAGCGAGATTCAGGAGCATCTAGCGAGACACATCATCAAAATGTTAAGGGATGAAACCTAACCGGCCCTTCGTCGCTCGGCGATTCGTTCCGCCAATCGATGAAGAATGCATCGCCCTACCATTTCCCTTAGAAGATCGGCGTGCTGGCGCGCACGAGCAAGATGGCGGCGCAAAAGGCTGCGCCGAAGAAGGCGGCAGCAACTCGCGCCGCGAAGAAGAAGTCGTAAGAATGATCGAGCGTGCGAGTGGTGATGGGTTGCCCCTCGCGCGCAGTATA
>JADGQE010000292.1 GCA_017882055.1 Thermoflexales bacterium | reverse complement strand
TCGACCGGCTGCTCCGCGAGATGCGCCCGGGGTCCTCCTTTCTTCGGTCTGCGATCGAGTTCGCCCGCTGGCGGTACTACACCGGCAGCAGGGACGACCACCGGCAGCCCCGAGTTGGCGGCCCGCTATGTTCCTAAGGTCAATGCTCGTGCACGCGCGGCGGGTCTCGTGGTGGCCAATTGGTATTCTTTACTCGACTCCGATACAAGTCTGCCCGGCTTGCTCGATAGCACCAGTGTCATAGGCAGTCTCTCGCCTCGCCCTTCGTTTTTTGCGACACAAACGTTTGTGAAATTGCTAGGGTATGCAAGTTACACGCGTGCAATTCCATCGTCTGAGACAGGGTCGGCGCAGATCGAAGGGTATCAATTCACAGTGGCAGCATCATCCGGGTCGAAGCGGATGGACATTTACTGGTATGAATGTCCATCAATGTCCAGCATTGTGCCTACCGATTGCTCTAGTACCGCCCCGCTTCAGATCAATGCGCCTCGCATTGGAAAGATCGACAAGCTTGGCAATGAAGTCATCTTGAATGATGGTGACGATGGTACTGTCGATGGTCGGGTGACCATCCCTGGAGGGGTTGCCTCCAGCCCAATCTACATCGATTATCAACCCTGAGGGGTTCGGTGATTATTCACATCTCGGTTTTCGCTCTCGATTCGCGTCCGCGTGGATCGAGAGCGGGATGCCGACTTTAGCACTTGTGTATAATCACCAGTAAAGGATTCGCCAAACATGTTGCCTCAGACGACACGGACTCAATGGTTGTTTCGAAGCGCCTTAGCGGTTCTGGTTGCAGTGCTGAGCCTGTGGGTGATCGCGGCAGCCATTTCGGCTGCCGCTGTTTCCACTTCTGGCGTAGCGGCTCATATTCGGGATGAATCGCTCGTCAGCGGTGCGGGCACCAATTTCCCCAATTGCCGATTTGGTGTCGGTGGCGGCGTCGTGGGTTACGATGTCGCTTCGCTTAATGCCGGCTGGTATATGGATTGGTCAACGCAGATCAGCCCGGCCCGCCCTAACGGAATTGAATATGCACAGCTTGTCAGATTCCAGCCGGTTTTGGGCGGATACAGCTTCACGCCGTCCACGGCCACGCTGCTCTCGATCATATCGGCCAATCCTGGGTCGATTTGGTTAGTTGGTAATGAACCAGACAGCCCGTGGCAAAACAACCTTGTGTCTCAAGATTACGCGCGGGCTTATCATCAGGTATACAATCTGATCAAACAGAGCGATCCTTCCGCCCGCATTGGCGTTGCCAGTATCGTTGAACCTACGCCAGTACGACTTCAGTATTTGAATGCTTTTGTAACGGCTTACCAACAAATGTACGGTGGACTGCCGCCAGCAGATTTCTGGAGCATCCACTCGTATATCCTGCGAGAGATCGATTTCTCAGATCCGCAAGCCTGTCAGTCCGGCCAAATTTGCAGCGAGCCACCCTATTCGGTCTGGGGCGCTTATATTCCTACAGGCCTCACGGCGACGCGTGGGATTTTGTATACTATGTGGCAGATGTTTAGCCAGGCGATCTTCCAGCAGCGGCTGCTTGATTTTCGGACATGGATGAGCCAGTGGGGCTATCGTGATACACCGTTGTACATCACCGAACTTGGCGAGCTATTTCCATATCCCCCCGACATTTCTGGTGATCCGTATGTGGATGAAAACGGAGTACCAATTACTGAAGGACGCGTTGCTGCGTTTATGACCGGGACCTTTAATATCTTGACCAGTCTAACCGATACGTCAGTTGGTTATCCTGCCGATGCGAATCGATTGGTTCAACGCTGGATATGGTACAGTGTCAGCGATGGCACTTTCGGCGGCGCCTTGTTTGATCCAACCAGTCATACACGCCGACCATTAGGGAATGCTTTTGCGGCTTATACAAGCGCTATTTCGCCCAGCGTTGATCTACTGGCAGTTCGCGTCGTCGCCAATCCGGCCACGATTAGCGATACGGGCCAGTTGCAGACCACTACACTCAAAGCGACCATCTCCAATATCGGCAACGTTTCAATTGAGCAGCCTATCACGGTTGCGTTCTATTCGGGCTGGCCACCGACGGGTACACTGATAGGCTCATCATCGATTACACTGGGCTTGGGCGGTTGTGCCACGATGGCGCAGGTCAGTATGACTTGGCCAAATCTTGGTTCCGGCGCACATCCGATGTATATGACGGTCGATCCGGGCAATACCATAAACGAAGCTAGCAAATCCAATAACACAGTTACCGGTGTTGCGTTGATTGCGACGCAGCGGGTCTTCTTGGCCCTGATCTTCAACAAGGGATCGCCATGAATTTAAGGCTTTTCTGACTCTAAGTATCTGTCCAAAAATAAGTTGCTCACTTTTTGCTAGTCGGGTCGCGCGGTCGGATCGTGTAGTTCCACTCAGGAAAAACCCGATGCGGCTGCAAATTGAGTTGGGCTTTCTCTGCCGCCGTGATCTTGAGACCCGTTTCGTAGATAGCCGTGTCCAGGCGCGCTTGGCACTGAAAGCCTGTCTCGGTGCGAGTGGTGCGAATGAACTTTAACACCGTTTCGTAGCTCACCAGCGGTTGACCAGCCCAATTCAAGCTGATGGGACCGAACATCCGGTGCTCGATGAGATTCCATTTAGAAGCGCCGGGTGGGAAGTGGGTCACCGTGATGGTCAGGTTGAACTCGTCAGCCAAGGCCTGTAGCCCAGCTTTCCAGAGCCAGCCGTTAGAGCGATTCGCCCCGCCTCCGTCGGCCTGGATGAGCAAGTGGGTATGGCCCCTGTAATAGATACGCCCGACTTCTATCCACCAGCGACGGATGGCGGCCACCGCAAACTTGGCGGTCTCATGGGAAACGCCGACGACCATATAGCCGGCGTTGCGTTGAGGGTCGTAGATACCGTAGAGGCGCGCTTGACCCGCCGCGTCGCCGGGAAAGTCCGTTTCCAAGACATCCAACGGCTGACGACGCAGGGTACGCCCCGAATTCTTGAACGAGCCAATCAGCTCCTTTTTCTTCGCATCCACGCTGATTACAGGGTCTCCGGCCTTCTCAAATTTGCGCCGCTGGCGAGCGATGTAGCGCATCTGGCGATCCCGGTTGGGATTCCGTTTCCGGCTCAGACGCTTCCGATTTGACCGCAGGGTATAGCCCAAGGCGTGCGCCAAGCGAGACACGGTGCTATGTCCGACGTTGAACCCTTGGCGCCGGAGTTGCTGGGCCAGTTTGCGGGAGGTTTTGCGCGTCCACTTGAGTCCGGTGATCGGATCGCCCGCCGTCGCATCTTGCAGCAGGTCATCCAGCGCTTCTAAAATGCCGGGCCTTTTTTTCAACCCGGGGACGCCCTCCGCCGGGGCGACGCTGGCCAGATGAGACACTCCGGGTTGGATGCTGAACCTCCTGTCGCCCGCGACGAATCGTATTCCGACTCAAACCGGTGATGCGGGACAGACGCAAGATGCTGCCGCGTCCCCATTGCATCGCCAGCAACCCGACCGATCGTCGCCGATTTCTCTCGTCGAGCGTTGCCATCACGCGGTTGATAGCCTGATGTTGTTTAGCAACATTGCTATATGGATGAAGTTGACAAAGTGTACAGGTACAGTGGTAAACAGTTCGACGTGATTTGTTTGGCATCTCAGCCTACCTCCACAAGAAATGCGTGCAAGGCAAGCATATCACAAAGTGGTCAAGTTATTTTTGGACAGATGCTAAGTGCGATCAGCTTCTTGAGATGTCATGCTGAGCAATGCGACGTGTCTCTGTGCTGGTTGGCAGGGACCTTTTGTTTCACAATGAGTGAATCGATCTTGTCCGACACAGTAATCTGCCACTACGAAAACTAACGTCGATCCTTAAACAACAGTATGAAACTCATCATCCAAATTCCGGCCTTCAACGAAGAAGCGACGATTGCCACGGTCATCCGCGCCATTCCGCGCCACCTGCCTGGCATCGATTGCGTTGAAGTGCTGGTCATCGACGATGGCTCGCTCGATCGCACGGTCGAGATGGCGCGCGAAGCTGGAGCCGATACCGTTCTCTCGCTCAATCACAATCGCGGCCTGGCATTTGCGTTTCAAGCCGGGATGGATGCCGGCCTGCGATTAGGGGCAGACATCATCGTCAACACTGACGCCGATAACCAGTATCCGGGCGAGCAGATTACATTGCTGCTGAAACCCATTCTGGATCGGCAGGCTGATATTGTTATTGGAGATCGGCAAGTCGATCGAGTCCAACATTTTTCGCTGCAAAAGCGATTGTTAGAACGGATGGGTAGTTGGATTGTGCGAGCGGCGTCTGGCACCAACGTACCAGATGCACCCAGCGGCTTTCGGGCATACAGCCGCGAGGCGGCGCTGCGTCTATTTGTGACGAGCGATTTTTCATATACGCTCGACAATTTGATTCAGGCTGGCAAGCGTGGACTCAAGGTCTCGCATGTGCCAATCCGCACCAATCCGACGCGGCCTTCAAAACTGCATCATGGCAGTTGGCACTTCGTCAAGCGCCAGGCGGCGACCATTGTCCGGGCCTATGCCACTTATGAACCTTTGAAGACCTTCTTCTATTTGTCGCTGCCCTTTCTGACAGTCTCAGCACTCTTCTTCATCCGCTTGTTGGTCATTTATATCAGCGATGGATTGGCGCTCACGGGTCATGTGCAATCGCTCCTGGTCGCGATCATGCTGGCGATTGTCGGTTTTCTGGTGTTGATGTTTGGGCTGCTGGCCGATCGGATTGGCGACAGCCGCCGATTGTCGGAAGAAATCCTGTATCGATTGCGGCAGGCCGAAGCGGCTCGCCGCGAAGCGCCCGATGCGATCGATCGTGCCCGGCGGGACAGCGCTCAGACCGACGATGCTGCCACTCACGATCCAATTGATCCAACGGCGCGTTAGAAAGACGTGACACGCGTGACTCCGGCGATTCAATTCAATAACGTTTCGAAGCGATATAATCTGGATCTGGCGCGGCCCCGCTCGCTGCAGGAGATTTTTGTTCGCCGGCGCTTGCGGGCCGAGGATCAAGTCTTCTGGGCGCTGCGGGATGTCTCATTCACCATCGAACCCGGTGAGCGAGTGGCGCTGATCGGTACCAATGGCTCCGGCAAAAGCACCATCCTTAAACTGATCAGCCGCGTGATCGAACCGACCCAGGGTGCGCTCAAAACGAACGGCCGGATTGCGGGGCTGCTCGAATTGGGCACGGGCTTTCATCCCGATCTCACCGGCCGCGAGAATATCTT
>JADGQE010000291.1 GCA_017882055.1 Thermoflexales bacterium | reverse complement strand
GAGAATTTTTCGGTGTTGAGTGGATATACGTAGTGAATCAAGCCGCTGCTGGCGGCCAGCACCTGCGAATATTCGATCTCGATCCGCCGTTCGGCGCGAGGCTCGATCGGGAAGATGCTGGCCCGCACCGCCCCGCGTCCGACGTATTCCAGTAGAGCCGGATCACGCTGCTTGCGAACGATCTCGTTGTAAATCGATCGGGCTTCATCAGCCGACAAGACCCTGGCTTCGATCTTCTGGCCATCCATCCACATTGCGAAGTCGCTGACCGTTGCATCGATCGGCAGCGGAAAGACATACGTGCCCTCAACGGCATAAGCCGCATCGTTGACGAAGATCTGGTCGATGCGCGTTGTCGCCACTTGCTGATCGATCGTGACGGTGACGTGATGCGACTTCACCCGCAAAGGTGTGTTGAAGGGCGGGCAAGGCCACGGGCGACGCACGACGCAATCGACACATGGCTGAGCCGGTTGGGCAGGGACCGATTGATCGGGTTGCACTTGAGATGGTTGATTGGGTAATGGGACCGGGCAATCAATACAGGGGGGCGGCGGGCAGGGCGGCGGCGGACATGGTCCGTCTTTGCAAATCGGCGGATTGGGGATAATCATGCCGTCGGCGAGGGCCGGGCCTACCAGTGACAGCGCAAATGACAGCGCCAGCAGCAGCGCGAGCGAAAGTCGAGTCTTCATGGTGTCCTCCTCTTTGACACAAAGCTAATCAGGCCACGGCAAAGGTGGCCTGATTTTCAGACGTCAGAAGAGAGACAGAAGTTCCAGTGCAGTTTCATCATTCGCGAGTTACTTAGCTGAGTCGACGGCTGTTGGCAACGATGTGTCCAATTGCCTTAGATACCGATTGCCGACCACTAAAGTCGCTATCACGAGCACCAACGTATACGTTGTGGCCGTGCTGTGGAACGGAATACCACCCTGGCTCCAAATCACATATGGCAACAGGAATAGGACCATGCTGATACCCGCGATCACGATCAGAAGCAGCAGAGCACGAGGCCGTCTGCGATAGAGGTCGCGCGCCTGAACAAATGCGACTGGCACAGCCAGTACGCTTACGGCGATCGCCCCCATTATTCCAAAGCCGCGGATATAACCGCTTTCCAACGCAGGTGGGAACAAGATCAATGTGATCAGCCAGCCCATCCACGCCATTGCCAGGATAACAAACTTCCAGCGAAGTCGGAAGCCTGATCTGGGGGCACGCCACCGCAAGGCTACAACGGCGGCAACTGATAATGTCAACCCAACCAGCGCATAGATCGAAACCGAGAGCATGACGCCGGCCAGGCCCGTAAGCAACAGACCGGTTAACCCGACCAATACCAGACCTGCATCAATGAGCTGCGAACGCGGCAGAAAATAGGCCGCCGTCGCAATCATCAAAGCGGCCAATGGCAAAGCCAGCAGCATCTCACCGGACAATAAAGTTATCACAGTGTCCGCCCGGCTAAAATCGGTGTGGGCGTAGTAGCCTACATCCACCCACTGCCATCGACCGCCGGTGGTTCGCACCAGGACGCCATCGTAGCCCATTGCCAATACCAGATTGCCGGTTGGCTCATGAAAGACCGCGCTGACGGGGCGTTGGTTGTAAAGATAGCTGTTTTCTTGCTTCTTGTGAAAAGCCTCTTCTGGCTCAGATGGCGCAGAAAAAGTGAATTCGCGTTGCCAGGTCGCTCCGCTATCCGCCGATCGCTCGATCGCCTCATCTGGCAAGAAGCGATATTGTATATTCGAGTTGGTTGAATCAATGACAGGCTTCGCCGGACCCTGGCACATTCCTTTAGATTGCTGAGTAGCCTGCTCCCAGGTGGCACCTCCATCGTGGCTCACAAAAGCAAGGTAGGCATCGTTCGCAATCAAAGTGGAATCGGCCTGTGTATTGACACATGAAATACCTGAATTGGGGGCCGGCGAATCCGCCATGGTTGCCAACACCGCTAAGGGAATCAAGACCCAACCCCGATTGGGTAGCCGGATCGATCGACCTGCCGATCGATCCCAGATCTGCCAGGCGATGATCAGCGCAGGCAGCGCCAACAGATCAGTCGGGTCCATCCGCAAGACATTGCCCCAGCCGGTTAATGTCTCTAACACCCAGATCGTCAGTGAATGAAAGGCCGGGATGGTCTTGGCAAATGCGAATACAAGGCCAACGATTATGATTGATCCGCGTCCGATGATCTCCTCTTGATGTTTCAGACGCGGCGGGATGAGCCATGCCAGGATTGTGGCCAACAGGAACGGCGCGAAGATCAGCCAGGTGAAGTCGCCGATCTTACCGGTGAGCCACGACGGCGCGACTTGTCGCCACCAATGATCGTTCAGCAACAGAATAACGAGTGCACCGATTGAAACGGGATGCGACAACGAAATGAGTGCTCTCTGGAAGGCGGTGTTCTTCATACGACTCCTTATCACGTCCCCCTATTTTAGCCTCAAACGTGCTACGATACAAAGGGAAATTCGGTTGCTAAATTGACGCCAAACGACAAGTGAGGGTTCCCACGATTGCCGCGGCGCCCGACTTGACGCTAAATAGTGTTTGTTGTACACTAAATATAGACTGATGGAAGTAGTTTTAGATATGAACCTACCGACTTTGGAAGACCTCAAACCGATTATCCAACGCGCCCTCGACGAGGACCTCGGCGACGGCGATGTTACGACGCTGTGTACTATCCCGCTGGATGAAATGCTCGACGGGCAATTCATTGCCAAAGAAAATGGCATCGTCGCGGGCCTGGCGGTGGCGCAGACTGTGTTTGCCTTGGTCGACGAGCGCGTGAAGTTCACGGCACTTATTTCCGACGGTGACAATGTGAAGAAGGGTAGCATCTTCGCTACCGTCAGCGGCCCGACGCGATCGTTGCTGAGCGGTGAACGTACCGCGTTAAATTTCCTGCAGCGCATGTCGGGCATTGCGACTATGACACATCGATTTGTCGAGACTGTGAAGCCGCACCCTGCTATTATCCTCGATACCCGCAAGACTGCGCCGGGGCTGCGACTGCTGGACAAGTGGGCGGTGAAATTGGGCGGCGGGCAGAATCATCGCATCGGCCTGTTCGATATGGTCTTGATCAAAAACAATCACATCACGGCGGTGGGCAGCCTCACCGAAGCCGTGAAGCGGGTGCGCGAATGTGACGATCGCCATCGGCCGATTGAGGTGGAAGTAAGGACATTGGATGAATTGCGTGAAGTACTGCCGCTTAATGTCGATCGAGTCTTGCTGGACAATATGAACACCGATCAAATGCGTGAGGCCGTGAAGCTCACAGCGGGCCGCGTGCCGCTCGAAGCCTCAGGCAACGTCACCCTTGAAAACGTTGCCGAAGTGGCGGCGACCGGTGTAGACTACATCTCAACCGGATCGATTACGCATTCGGTTCGGGCGCTGGATATTAGTCTGAGACTCAATTCATCGCGAAAAAAGATTTAGTCTTTTGAAGAAACCAGGTTTCTGAAAAGGGAGACAAGAATGTCAGCCGAAGAAGTGTATCAACAGCTGAAAACGAAATTGCACGACGTGGTACCCGATGTTGAACTGCGCATCAAGTCGGTGCTGGCCGATGAGATCAATCGGCTCAAAGTGGAACGCAACGCGGTGATCCTGGGCCATAACTACATGGAGCCGGCGCTGTTTCATTCAATTCCAGATTACACCGGCGATTCGCTCGAACTCAGCCGCATCGCCGCAAAGACGGACAAGGACATCATCGTCTTTTGCGGCGTGAAGTTCATGGCCGAGACGGCCAAGATTCTCAATCCGACTAAGACGGTGTTGATTCCGTCGTTGAAGGCCGGTTGCTCGCTCGCGGCCAGCATCACCGCCGAAGATGTCCGTCAATTGCGAAAACAATTTCCCGGCGTGCCGGTCGTGACCTACGTCAACACCTATGCGGACGTGAAAGCCGAAAGCGACATCTGCTGCACTTCGGGCAATGCGAAGGCCGTGGTGGAGTCATTGGGTTCGCAGACCGTGATCTTTTTGCCCGATGAATATCTGGCACGCAACGTAGCGAAAGAAACCGGCAAGCACATCATCTTCCCCTCGAAGAAGCCTGCGCCTGCGGACGAAACCGAATTGGACTATCAAATGATCGGCTGGCACGGCCGCTGCGAAGTGCACGAGAAATTTACGCTGCAAGATATTAAGGCCGTGCGCGAACAATTCCCGGATGTGATGATCTTGACGCATCCCGAATGCAGTCCCGAAGTCGTGGCCGCGTCCGATTATTCTGGCAGCACCACGGCGATGATCAAGTACGTCGAGCGAACCAATGCACCACGCTATTTGCTGTTGACCGAATGCTCGATGGGCGATAACATCATGGCCGCGCATCCCGAAAAAGAGATGCTGCGGCTGTGCAGCGTGCGTTGTCCGCACATGAATCAGATTACGTTGGAAGATACGCGCGATGCGCTGCTGAAGACGCAGTATGTGGTCGAGGTTCCGGAGGATATTCGACGGCGCGCTTACCAGGCCGTCGAGCGGATGATTCAGATCGGTGCAGCTGGGAAAAAAGACTGAACTGCAAGACACGAGGACATCAATTCTTGGTGACTTCGTGTCTTCGTGGTGAAATGGGGACACGATGGATGAACTGATCGAAACGGACGTATTAATCATCGGCAGTGGAATTGCAGGCGGGACGGCGGCCTTGCAGCTGGCCGAAGCCGGTGTGCCGGTTACGATCGTGACACGCGCGTCGGAGCCGAAGGAATCGAACACGTATTACGCGCAGGGTGGCATCATTTACCAGGGCCAGGAGGATTCGCCTGAATTGCTGGGCGAAGACATCTTGCGCGCCGGAGCCGGTCACTGCAATCCGCGCGCCGTCAAGATTCTGGCCGAAGAAGGGCCGACCCTTGTCGAGAAAATCTTGATTGAGAAGGTCGGCGTGCAGTTCGATCACGACCACGGCGCATTGTCGCTGGCGCGCGAAGGCGGCCATTCGATTCCGCGCATCGTTCATGCGGCTGATGCCACGGGCAAAGCGATCGAAGCAGCGCTGATGGAGAAAGTGAAGGCACACCCCAACGTCACATTGATCAGCGGTTACACCGCGATCGATTTGCTGACGCCATCGCACCACTCGCTCAATCGGCTGAGTGTATACGATCCACAATCTGTGGTGGGCGCCTACTTGCTCAATCAGGCAACGGGGCAAGTCGTTCGTGTTCTGGCACGTCACACGATCTTGGCGACGGGCGGTCTCGGCCAAATCTTTTTGAACAAT
>JADGQE010000290.1 GCA_017882055.1 Thermoflexales bacterium | reverse complement strand
CCTAACTCACGGATGTGCTTTGTCTGCGGCCTGCAAAACCCGGTCGGTTTGAAAATGGCGATTTATAACGATGTGGAAAACCGGCAAGTCGTTTCGACGGTGACCGTACCTGAACATTTTCAGAGCTACCCCGGCATCGTCCACGGCGGCATCCTCGCCACCATGCTCGACGAAGTCTCAGGCCGCGCCGTGTTGATCGATGGCAGCGACGAGAATTTGATGGTGACCGTCAAACTCGAAGTGAAGTATCGCCAGCCCACACCGACGCTCACGCCACTCAGCGTGATTGGGCAAGTTGTCTCCATGTCGGACAATCGCGCGAAAGTTCACGGCGAGATCCGCTTGCCGGACGGCACCATCTCGGCCGAAGCAGACGCACTGCTCGCCCGTCCACCGCAGAGTATTCGCGACAACTGGGAAAACGAAAAGCAATACTGGAAGGTTGTGCCGGACACCGAGACATGATCATCGTCAGTGACACTTCACCGATAGTCAGTCTGGCGCTGATCGACCGGCTCGATCTGCTGCGGCAAGTCTACGGCACGATCGTGATCCCGCAGGCCGTTCAAGACGAAATCACTGCGTCGGGCGGCACTCATCCGGGCGGGCGCGAAGTGGCTGCGCTGGACTGGATCAAAGTCGGCGCCGTTACCAATCCGATGATGGTGGCGTTGCTGCGCCGAGAACTCGATCGCGGCGAGGCCGAAGCGATTGCGCTGGCGATCGAATCAGCCGCCGATCGGGTGCTGCTGGATGAACGCAAAGCGCGCAGCCTGGCAGCTTATCTTGGCCTGCCATTCGCCGGCCTGCTTGATATTCTAAGCGAAGCAAAACGCGCTCAGCTGATACCGGCGCTCCAGCCACTGATGGATGATCTGATCGCACGCGCCAATTTTCGAATCAGCCGCAAGTTATATCGCCGAGTTCTACAATCCGCTGGAGAGCTGCCCTATGCCGACACTCCGTGAACTCACTGAATATCACAAGCCAACCAGCCTCGACGAAGCACTGAAACTGCTGCGCCGGCCGGACATTCGCACGGTTCCGATCGCCGGCGGCAGCGGGCTGGTGCCCGCCGCGCCGCGCGACGTTGAAGCCGTCGTCGATCTGAGCGCACTCGATCTAGCCTATATCAAGCCTTGCGAAGACTTGAAAGCCTTCGCAAGGTTGTGCATCGGCGCGGCGACGACGCTGCAAACCATCGTCGAAGATGAAGCGATCCGCGATTACGCCGACGGCGTGCTGGTCAAAACGATCCTCGATACCGCCACGCGCAATGTCCGCGGCGCGGCGTCGCTGGCCGGATCGATCATCGACGCCAAAGGCAACTCACCGCTGCTGACCATGCTGCTGGCGCTCGATGCCCACTTGACGATCCTGGGAGACAAAGAAGAGGATGTCGCGCTGGCAAAATGGACGCAGCAAGATCGAACGCTCATCACACGCATCGCGCTGCCCGTACTGTCGAATGAAACCCATGCGGCTTATGAAAAGGTGGCCCGCACACCGGCTGATCTACCCATCGTCTGCGTGGCCGCGCGTGCAACGGTAACCAACGGACAACTCAACGATGTCCGTCTCGCGCTGGGTGGCCTTGGGCGTAAGCCGCTGTTGATCGAACGGGCCTCGATCGGCATTAAAGAGGCTGTGAAGATTGCCGTCGAGTCGATCGATCCACCCTCCGATTATTTTGCCACCGCCGAATATCGCCGCGAAATGATCGGCGTGCTCGTCAAGCGCGTGTTGTCCAGTCTGTCGCGCTAACAACTTGCAATGAATCGTCACTCGCGCCAATCGATCGTTGGTCACTGGTCATCGATCATGGATCGATCGTCTTTCTTCTGGCTGATCGGTTTGACCCTGGCCGTCTTCGCCGTCTATGGATCGTCGCTCAACTATCCGTTCTTCTGGGTCGATCCGATCGACATTGGGCTGGCCGGATCGCGCTCGATCCCGACGATCTTCACCAACTCCCAGGGCTACTTATATTATCGACCCTTCGCCTTCATCCTGTGGAAATTGTTGTACGCGCTGGAAGGCCGCTTCGATCCTTTCGCGTTTCACCTTGTCCATGTTTTTACTCACCTCATCAACACGTGGCTGATGTTTGCTCTGGCGAAGAGATTACTCAAGGCCACGCGCTCACGAATTGCGCCGCAATATCTTGCGCCGCAACATCTGGCTGGACTCGCCGCGTTGTGTTTTGCGTGGTATCCGGGCAATCATCAAACGGTGACATGGGTCGTTTCGCCACAGGTTCAAGCCACCGCTTTTCTGTTAGCCTCGGCCATTCTATACTACGATGGCCGAACGCAGGGACAACGCAAGAAGATTTGGCTGTCACTGCTATGTATTGCATTAGCCCTGCCTTTTCAAGAAAACGCCGTTTCATTCGGCTTCGTCATCGCCGCACTTGAGGGGCTAATAACCTTGCGAACCCTAAAGGGCGTTCCAGGGTTTGGGAACCTTCGCAAGGTTGAGTGGTGGCCGCTGGCGCACATCGGCCTGTGCCTGGCTTTTGCACTCCTGTGGGTCATCATTCCGAAAGATCCCGATTCAGCCATTGCGCGATTCGAACCGGCGGCGGGTTGGTATCTATTGCAAGGTTTGATCTGGCCGGTCGCCGGCGCAGTCGGGCCGTGGCGCACCTGGTTCGCATCAATGAGCAATCCCGCCTGGCAGCCCTTGATCATTGTCGCACCGATCACGTTGATCTTTTTGTTCGTAGCCTATCGATATGCACGCCGGCTCGCTCTGCCGCTGCTGGGTCTCGTGTGGTTCGCGGTGATGGTCCTGCCGATCTGGGCCACGCGCGGTTTTAGCTACGTGGGGGTTTCACCCCGCATCTTCTACGTCGGATCGGGCGGCGTGGTCTTGATCTGGATCGGCTTGCTCACGATCGATCTCAAATCGGCGCGGGCTAATCGTTTGTGGCACGGCGCGCTCGTGTTCCTGGTCTGTGCCATCGTCTTGCAAAGCGCCGCTTTTCTGGGCGTCCGCAAGACTTTACACGATGACACGCTGCCCGCGATCTGGGATGTGGTTAATACCGGCGAAGCTGCCGGCAGCAACGCGAATTTGCTGTACGTCAACGTGCCGGATCAGATCACACCGTATCTGCGTGAATACCCGATCGGTTGGTTCCGTGCAATCTTGATGCCCGTCTCCGTCGATCTCGGTCAATTCGTCGAACTGCAAACCGGCGTGCGACTCAAAACGCAATCGATCACGGTGCCAGCGCTGGCGAATTTAGGCAATTATCCCTATCAAGTCGATATGCGCGGCGGGCCGGTCGATCAACCGCAACTCGACGCCGCGATTCGAGCCGCCGACACAGTGTTCTTCACTGAATACCAGCCCGATGGGCGTGTGCATATCGTCGAAGCGGGCAGCGTGACAACAAACACCACCGCTTCGCATCAAGCCACGTTCGATTCGCATCTTGGGCTGGTTGAGGCTACAATCAAGCCTGAACTCGATCGCACTCAGATCACACTGGTCTGGGATTGCATGGATCAAATCGATCCGCAGGCGACGGTTTTCGTCCATGCCATCGATGCCAGCGGACAACTCGCAGCGCAAGGCGACGGCGATCCAATGCGGAATCTGTTTCCGTTGTCCGAGTGCAAACCCGGCGAGCGAATTCGCGACATGCGCTACATCGTTCTGCCAGTTGGCACATTCACCCTCAAAGTTGGCGTTTATCATCAAGGCACGCAAGCGCGTCTGAAGGCCATCGACAACAACAACCAACCGATTCCCGATAATGCCGCAACGATTGGACAGATAACTCAGTGACACGCCTCAGATCATACGCAAGACGCTGTACGCAATACGCTTCTCGCCTCGCGCATCACGACCTCGCAATGGTCATCGTGGTTATGATGATCGTGCGCCTGCTGGCGATTGTCACGCTGCGCGTCGGTGGATATGTTGCCGAGACCGGGCCAGACAGCGCCTATCATTTTCAACTCGGTCGATTGGCCGCCAGCGGCGCGTATCCCTTTGTTGATTACTGGGTCGAGTATCCACCGTTGTTTCCGTGGCTGAGCGTCCTCGCCTACAAAATCGCTACGCTGCTGCCGGGCTGGATCGATCAACGCTTCTGGTTCAACCTCGTATTGCACGGCTTAATCGTTCCATTCGATGCGGCCAATGCCGTTTTGATCTACGTTCTCTCGCGCCGCATCAACGGCCACGCCGTCGCCGTCAAGAGCGCCTGGTTGTATGCCACTTTGTTCGTACCACTGTTCGTCGTACTGGGCTGGTTCGAATCGATCGCACTGTTCGCGGTCCTGTTTGCATTGTGGGCCATCCTGTCGAATCGGCCGCTCCTGGCCGGAGTCGTCATCGGACTGGGTGTGTTAGTCAAACCCTACGTGGCACTCGCCGGCGCAGTCGGTTTGATTCACCTTCGGCCTGCAAAACGCCTCGTCGGTTTTATCGCCGCCGGAACAATGACACTGGTGATTGCCATTAGCCCGTTCTTGATCAAAAGCCCGCAGATGCTTGTGGCGCACGTCGATACCCTGTTGACGCTGCCCGGCTGGTCATCGCCATACGCATTGATCGATGGCGTGATCAAACACGTCGATCCCCAGCTGGCCGATCGATTTGATCCGGCGTTGGCTGCCAGTCCGATCGTGCCGACCCAAATTCCGTGGGGCCTGGTCACGCTCGGCTTCGGCCTCGTCTACGGCGCAACGCTGATTCGATCGAATCGCCGGCGCAGTGCACGCGCTGCGATTGGATTGGCCGGGTTCACCTTCACGTTGTATCTACTCTGGTCGAAAGGCTACAGTCCGCAGTGGAGCCTGTACCTGATGGCGTTCCTGTGCATCTTGATGCCCGACCTGCTCGGTACGCTGCTGCTGATTATTCTCGAAGCCCTCTACGTGATCGAATGGCCGATTACGTTCATCCTGCTCAAAGCCGACGCCAGTTACTTGACGGCGCTCGTCATCATACGGACAATGACTATGCTTGGGACGGCGCTGTACTTTGGCGCGATGATCTTCATCGAACCCGAGTCGCCGGGCTGGCTTCGAATGCGGCGGTGGACCAGGATCGGCGGGGTAACGGTCATGATCGCAGTGATTGCCCTGGCCGTCGGCGGGTTGCCACTCTACGCGGCGCAGCGCTATCAGGCCGACCCGATGCGTGACGCGGTCGAATTGATCAAATCGACTTCGACACCTGATCGAGCCAACGTCTTGTTCGATCGCGTCGATACTTACGAACGGCTCACGCCGTATCTGCCCGGCTGGTCGAC
>JADGQE010000289.1 GCA_017882055.1 Thermoflexales bacterium | reverse complement strand
TTATTAGCGCAGGGTAAAACACCCGATCAAATCGCCGCCGAACGCGGCCTCGCCGCCGGCACGATCTACTCGCATCTCGCGCAGTTGATCGCGCAGGGCCAAGCCTCGATTGAGGCCGTTGTGCCGGGTGACGTTCAGAAGCAGATCCGTGCGGCGATTGAGAAGGTCGGATCGGTGCAGTATCTCGCCCCGATCAAAATGTTGCTCCCTGAAGCGATCGACTACAACCTGATTCGCTGTGTGGCCGAAGCGGTGAAACGCGAACAAACGCCGCCTTCAGAAGAAGTCACCTTCGAACCGGCTAATGCCATCGTGGCGTGTGTGCGGTCGCTCTCCGGTCAACTGCATCGCAGCACGGTCGCCAAAATTCTGGTCGGGTCAGAGGCGGAAGCGACGGAAGAATACCACGATCACCCGCTGTACAATGTGCTGCCGCAGATGACGCGCAAAGACGTTACTGCACTCGTCGATGCACTTCTGAAAGATGAAGTGCTGACGATAGACGAACGCGGGCATCTCGTCATTGCGAGCATTCCGAGCGGAGCCGCATCAATTCGCGGCGCAGTCGAGGAAGGCGAAGCAATCCCACACCACTCTGGAGATCGCGTCGGCGCAGCCTTCGACTCCAGCTCGCAAAAAACGCGGGCTTCCGTTCAGGCTGCTTCTCGCGATGACGAAGCAAGCAACGATCCCGTCGCCGCTTTTCTCGCTCGTCCACATCCGCGCTTGCTCAAAGGCCCGTGGCTGGCCGGCTGGGCGCTCGATTTTCATTCGCGTTATGATGGCGATGTCGCCAGTCGTAGCGCCATCGGCGAACTCGTTTTTCGCTACAAATATGGCAACGAGCATCAACTCGCGCGGGACCTGGCCGAACGCTGGGCCGAGCTGCTGGCGTCGCAGCCCGAACTGCCCAAGTTCGATGCCGTCATTCCCGTGCCGCCTTCAACGCGCCGCGACTTCGATCCTGTCTCGAACCTGGCGCAAGCTCTGGCCGTTCACTTGAAAGTGCCGGTGCTGGTCAACGTGCTAATCAAAACGCGCGTCACGCAGCCGCAGAAGGAAATGAAATCGCTGGCGCAGAAGCAGGCCAACGTCGCCGGGGCGTTCGCGCTGAAGAGCAGCCTCCGCGGCCAGCGCGTGATTCTGCTCGACGATCTGTATGATTCCGGCGCGACGCTGGAAGAAGCGGCGCGGGTGCTGGCGCGCGGCGGCGCGGCCGGCATCAGCGTGTTAACATTGACCAAGACGATTCATAGTGATGCGTGACGCAAATCCAAAATCGGAAAACGGAAATCCAAAATGTCCTCTGCTCATTGGTTAGCTTTAACCACCATTTCTGGCATCGGCGGCGTGACCGCCCGCAAAATGATTGAGCGCTTCGGCGATATCGAATCGGCTTTCACCGCATCGGTTGAAGAACTGATCGAGATTCCGCGCGTCACGGCCCTCATGGCGCAGCAGATTTTGGCCGCCCCGATCGAGCAGCTGGAGAGCGAACTGCTCTCACTCAGCGATGAAGGCATCGATCTGTTGACGTGGGATGATGCGCGCTATCCGAAAGCGCTCGGCCCCCTGCCCGATGCGCCGATGGTGCTCTTCATGCGCGGCGCACTGAAGCACGCTGACGAACAGGCCGTCGCCATCGTCGGCACGCGTGAACCGACGCCATCAGCCGCCGAGGCAGCCTATACCATCGGTCGTGAGTTGGCCGCGCACGGGGTGACGATCGTGAGCGGCCTCGCCCTCGGTGTCGACACGGCGGCGCACCGTGGCGCAGTTGAAACCGGTCGCACACTGGCCGTGTTAGGTTCGGGCATTCGCTTCATTCACCCCAAAGAGAATGCCGAATTGGCTGAGGAGATCATCGGCTGTGGTGCCGTATTATCGGAACTGCACCCTAATACCCCACCCCGGGGGCAGAGTCTCATGGCACGCGATCGCATCATCAGCGGCTTGAGCCGCGCGGTGATTGTGGTGGAAGCGGGCGAGAAAAGCGGCAGCCTCGATACGGCCTCGAAAGCGAGGAAGCAAGGCCGATGGGTACTCGCTATCCCAGGCAGCGCTGGAACCGATCAGTTACTTGCCAACGGGGCACAGCCGATTGATCCATCCTCGATCGACTTTGAGATGCTGGCTCAACAAATTGCCCGCTATCCATTGTCCGGTGAAACGGATTCAACACCGCGACAAGCCACGCTATGGTGAAGAGCGTAGACCGTTCTCGACCTCTCTTCAAATCCAACCCACCCAAAAGTGACCGTGCTCCATTTTCCGCATATTGCGCCAGTTGTCGCAGCAGGCTGACAAACCTCTTGACAGACCGGCTGTTTTGCCGTATACTTACGACATCTTCAGAACACGTGTTCTATATGACACAAATCACTACAGCCGGTCGAATTACAGTTTTATTAGGCAAACAGCAAGCCGCTACGGGCGAACGCTTATCGCTGCGCGGGCTGTCCGCGCTGGCCGAAGTGCCCAAAGATCTCGTGTATCGATTGGATGCCGGCGAAGCGCGTTATATCGATCTCGATGCGTTGGCCCGGCTATGTAAGACGTTGAAGTGCGAACCGCAAGACATTCTAAAGTGGGAACTCAATCACGATGGCGACAGCCAATCCGTTTGACGTTTTACCCTCTAACCTCTTCAACCCGTTCGGCACGCAAGGCACCACCTTGCAGCGCCACTATATGGCGATCCTCTTGCGGCTCTACGGGCTGGCGGAGTTCAATCGGTTTGGCCTCACCCGCGAAGCGGCGATCGGCGACATCGTCGATTATCTACGCAGCGTCAACGCCGAAAATGAAGTCGCCGCCGAAATGATCGAGCGCGACGACGACGCCGAAGGCCGATCGATCACGGGGCAGCTGACCGAGCAGGATTACGCCAGTTACTTGCTGCGCCGCCTGGCCGAGACCGGTTGGATCGAGCGCGAGCAGCACGCCGACTACACCGAGACGATCACTCTGCCCGATTACGCCTTCACCCTCCTCGAAGCGCTGCGTTCGATTCAAGAACAGAAGCCGCGCGAATTCACCGGCCAATTGTACACGGCGCATCAACTGGTCATTGCCAACAAGAACAAAGACTTCTCGCCCGCGCTGGCGATCACGCAGACGTACGAAAACGTGCGGCAGGTCGTGCGCGGCTTGAGCGAACTCAACCACAACATCCGGCGTTACATCGAACGCGCCACGCGTGGACGCAGCCCGGCCGAGCTGCTGCAACTCCAGTTCGATGATTATGCGCAAACACTGGGGCACGCTTATCACGCACTCAAGACGTCCGATCACGTGTCACGCTATCGACGCGACATCATCGCCAGGCTGCGCCTCTGGGAGCGCAACGCCGACTGGCTGACCGGCACCGCCGCCGAGCTTGCCGCGCAGGGCCGCCACACCCCCGCGCAGGCCGAGCAAGAGATTCATGGCTACATTCGCTTCATCATCGATCAATTGGAGGGACTCGATCCCTTGATCGAAGAGATCGATCGGCGGCACGCGCAGTATCTGCGCACCTCACTGCGGCAGATTCGATATCAACTGGTCAGCGCGGACGGATCGTTCAAAGATCGATTGGTGTCGTTGGCCCGCCAGCTCGCGGCGCTGCAAGCCGACGGCGCGATCGAGCTGCCCGCCGAGACGCCCGGATTGCAATGGCAGCCCGTTCGCGAGCCGGATGTACACAGCTTCTTTACACTGCCGCAACGCCGCGCACCGTTCACGACCGAAGTCGTCGTTGCGCCCGCCCTGACGCCCGGCGAATTTGCCGAGCTGCGCAGCGCCACGCTGCAAGATGTGATGCAGGCGCTGACACCCGACAAGATCAATCGTTACGTGTTGAGTTTCTTCAACGGCCACCGAGCAATCCCGGTCGGCGACCTGCCGCCTGAATTGCTGGCCGATCTACAGCGGCTCACGACCATCATCGCCTACAGCCATCATCCCGAAGTGAAATATGGTATTGAAACGATGGCGGGCGATCCGCTTGAAATTGGGCCGTATCTCGTCGCGCCATTTCAGCTGGAACGTATTGCGTAGTGCATATTGCGTAATACGGAATACGCACTACGCAATATGCCTTACGTCGTACTCGTTACGGACGATACCATGACCATCGACAGCAACGCTCTGCTCGAACCGACCGGCCTCCCCGACAAAGCCAAACGCGATCTGCCGCGCATCGTCAACCGGCTGCTGGGTCAAACGTTCCTGTATCAGGACATCGACGCCGACAAGGATGACTATTACTTCGTTCATCGGCACCGCGATGTGATCGAGGCGTTGTTACAGCTGGCGGGCTTCAGCTTGAAGCACGACGATTACCATCGTATCTTTCAAGCCGTGTCCGACTTTAGCTATTGCCGCGCACACTATCGGCTCGACGAAACGCTGATGATCGTCGTGCTGCGTAAACTGTACGAGGAACGCGTCGAACGGCTTAGCCTCGCCACCGATCCGGTCGTCACGGTTGGCGAAGTACGCGAAGAATATCGCACGATCACGGGCAAGCAGCGCGATCTCGGCGTTACTCAATATGAGACGTTGTTGCGCCGCCTGCGATCGATGGGCCTGATCGATACGCTGGACGGCAAAACGATCGATGTGCACCGGGCCGAGGCGCGCCTGCGCCTGCGCGGATCGATCCGCCTGATTTTGCCGGTGCAGAGCGCCGACGAAATGGAAGCCTGGCTGCGGAAGTATCGGGCGGCTGATGGAGAGTTGGTAGCGCAGACGGATGATAGCGAGGATGAGGGGTTGTAGATATTGCGTATTCCGTATTGCGTATTGAGGAGCGTCCTGTGAATTTCGACGAATGGCTTCAGACTGTCCCAACTGAGATCACTGCCGATCCATTGTGGCAAATGACACTGTACCGGCAGGAGCTGTTTCTAGGCGAGATTGCCTGGTCGGACGTTTGCAAGCTGGCGCAAGATCAACGGACATTGCGCATCGCCGATCAGTTGTACCGCGCAGTAGGCAGTGTCAGCGCCAATATCGCCGAAGGTTATAGCAAAGCATCCGGCAAGGACCAGGCCAGGTTTTATGAATATGCGCCAGGCTCCGCGCGCGAAGCCCGTGACTGGTACTACAAGAGTCGCCACGTTTTGAGCGACGAAGTCGCCATTCATCGAATGCGCTTGACCGTTCACATCATCCGGCAGTTGCTCAAGCTTGTTCCCGAGTATCGGGGTCGCCGAATCCGCGAGGAAACTGCGGGCTACGAAGCTGACTCTATCGAACGCCTCCTCGCCAACGTTCCTCTGCCTGAACTCTA
>JADGQE010000288.1 GCA_017882055.1 Thermoflexales bacterium | reverse complement strand
GCGGCCAGCGTGTAAACGTTGGCATTGTATCTATATGCAATACTATACAATGTGTCGCCCCATACGATTGTGTAGAAAGCCCGACAACTGCCAGGCACGGGAGTGGGTACGGGCGTGCCCGGCACAGGAGTGGGCACTGGCCCGGTGCCAAACTGTCGGATACAGATCGGGCCACTGGGAATGTTAACCCACGGCGCATTCGGGATCGCCAGCACTTTGCCGGCATAAATTGTGTACGGCCACGGGATCGAATTCTGCGAGGCAATTGCCCATGGCGATATGCCGTACGCGCGGCCAATGCAGTAGAGCGACTCGCCTGACTGCACCGTGTGATTGCCCAGGATTGGATACGGCCCAGGCGTTCCAGTCACAGGTGTGGGCGTGGGCCCGGGCGTTCTAGTCGGAGTAGGCGTGGCAGTGGGCCCCCCAGGGGTTACGGTCGGCGTTGGGGTGTTGGTAGGTTGCGTCGGGCCTGAAACCGTGACGGTACCCGGCTGCAAAGTCACCGCGATGGCCATGCCATTCGGATCAGCCAGGATAACGCCCGTCGGCGCTGCCGGAGTGGCACGGAACGCAATTTGCGAAGTGCCAGCGGCTTTGGCAGTGAAGTTAATCGTCACCAGAGTGCCGCTGCCATTGACGGCTGGTTTATTGATCTGAGCCACAGCGTAATCGAGGGTGCCGCCGTTATTGTCTGCGGTGTTTTGAGCGACGAAATCAGCCGACACTAAGCCGCCATTGGCGGCCTGTGTCACCTGAAGAATCGCAGGGTCAAATGCGAGGTGAATCTCAAAGGCGCTGAGGTTGGTTACATTGTCTACCTTAATCGACAAGGTAAACGCCTGACCTGGCGCGACTGTCACCGTTGCCGGATCGACGCGCACCGTTGCGGTGCCCTGGGCCGCAACCGAACTAACCAGCACGAGTGCGCTCACCAGAGCGACGACGACACTGAATCGAACCCAAACTCTTTTGCTCTGCATGATGACCTCCGAAATTTGCTGTTGATTTGTTGCCATTATACCTTACCTCGCCCCGAAAATGCAAAAGAAACGATCCGGATCAAGGACGAGGTTTTCCGAGGTACTGACTGTACCTGTCACACGCTGATCGGCTGGATTTTATCCCCCGGCGAATCGAGTTCGCCGGGGGGTTGCTCACTTCATATTACGGAGCCCAGATGGTGGGCGCGACCTTACCAAAGTTGCCGGCGGCGATCGCGAGATCGCTGATGTTCACTACGCCATCGTCGTTGATATCGACGGCATCATCGGCGCTGCAGACACCTCCGGCCGATCCGACGAGGTGCCCGGTCGTGCCCCAGTTGGCCGAATTGGTCATCAGGCTGATGTCCAGGATATTTATCACACCGTCCATGTTCGCATCGCCGCCATATAACTTGGAGGTGCCGATATTGGCTGGATTCTGCACATTGTTTATTTGCGCCATCAGATAACCTGGATATTTGCCTTGCACGCTGTAGGTTCCAGCGGGCGGAGCCGCTATTGAGAAGGAGCCATTCAAGGTATCGGTAACGATGGCGGTCGCGACGACCGTGCTGCCGGTGGTCACTGTAATTTGCGTGCAGGCCAGTGTGCCAGGGCCGATCGAAGGCGGAACGCCCTGACGTCGCACCGCGCCATTGATGTTTTGCGCGGGTGCGATATCAACGGGCGTGGTGGTGGCGTTGTACAAAGCCACCGGGAAACCTTCGCCGAAAGTGAGCTCGGTGCGCGGCCGCGCCGGTTGAGCCAGGATGGTGTACGGATTGATGATTGTAAACGTGGCTTGAGGTCCGGATACACCCTTCCAATACAGCCGGGCGATCACACCGGTCTTATTGGTCACTTGCGGAATGGTGAGATCAGCCACGATCAAATGAACGCAGGAAGTATAGCCGCCGATCGGGCAGGGCGTGAGTACTTCGTTGGCGGTCACCGTTGGATGGGAGAAGAAGCCAACCGGATAGACTGCGGGTTGAATGCCCGTGGCGACCGAGTCAGCATCGGCGGGCGTTACTTGCGGCGAGAAGGCCAAATACAGTTCAACTGAATTGACCAGGCCGTTGGAATCGATAGAGCCAGTAACGTCCGTCGTAAACTGGCCGCCGGCTGCGCCGACGCCGGTCGTGATCCCGCTGATGATCAGCGAGGCATACGGCAACGGTCCGGGAGTGGCCACCGGCGACTGAAACAGGGGAGCAGGATTTGACGATCGTGCCCCGGCACTCAACGGTGTTAAGGCCATGAGCAATGCGGCTAGAACGAGTACGACAACCAGAGACTTGCGAGTAAACATGAGGGTACTCCTTATTTGCCAATTTATCGGCTTGAATTCAGTTACATAGTAGCACGAAAGTCATACGCGCTGGGTTTCATTTGAGTTACTGCCAAGTTTCCGTTCAAGTTTTGGCGTAACCGTCTAACGCAGCTGCGCCTCAAACCGGCCAGAAAAAGGACACGGATTTCTTCAAACTCTTCGCTTCAACGGTGACATCCACGCAATCCGTGTAGTCCGTGTCCAAAACTTGCTCTGTTTGTTCAGAATTCGATGCCTCAAGTGAATGGCTGTTACGGCGTTAACGTTAAGGTCCCTTCCGCATTCGCTTTGATGTCTTTGATATCCCACCACATGGGAAGGTATTTGATGTTACGCCACGGATCGATCATGTCGTCGTAATGCGGATCAGTAGGCAGACCGCTCTGGCCGGTGGTGTGAATGTAGCGCGATGCATTGAGATTGCTCATATCCACGATCTGCCGCAGCGAGGGCACCGAGCGCTCGGTGAAAATGTCTGTCAGCCTGGCCTTGGGATTATCATATGCAACGCTGAAGCTTCCGCCGGTGTTGTTGACAATCGCGCTGCCGCCATCCACCATGACAGGCCCGCGATTGAAGATGAAGCCGACCGGGCTGCCACCCAGAGCCTGACTCTTGAAGGTGCCGGTGTGTATTTGGCTCCACGTCCATTTGGCTGGCTCCGAGCCTAATTCATCAATCAACCTCTGCGCTGCATCCGCAAGCGATTTCTTCAACACGTCGTCTCGAGAGGTGCCGCTCCACCAGGTCGAATCGGGCTTGGCCAGCAGCAGCGCCAGCGCCTGCCGATTGAGATCGCCGCCCGTGACGTAATCGGCGGCCACATCGCCCAACCTGGCATCGAACGTATTGCGCAGCAGGTAATACCAGAAGACTTCATACGCGGCAGCGCCGACACTGTCACGTTGATCGTGGAAGTCCCAACTCTTAATCGCATCCAGAACTTTTTGGGCATCGCCCGCCGCCGTGATATTGCTCAAATACGGAACGATCTCTTTGGCCGAAAGATTGACGTTGTCGCCTTGAATCGCTGCGATGTCATCGGGGCTGAGTTTGTCTTTCGCCGTAATCAGATCGACAATGCGGCGGACGCGATAGCCGCGATCCCACTCGGCTGAGATAAAGTATTTGTAATCAGGGCCGACGACGGCATTGTTGGCGGTGGCGATGAAACCCTGCGCTGGGTTATAAGAGCGCGGCAGTTCATCAAATGGAATGTACCCCGTCCACTCGTATTCACCAGTCCAACCGGGTACCGGCAATTCGCCCGTGCCACCTGCCCCGCCGCCGGTTGCGGGGTTAGCCCGAATCGGAATGCGGCCCGGCATCTGATACCCGATGTTGCCATCGACATCGGCATACACAAAGTTCTGGCTGGGCGTGCCGTAGGAACTTAATGCCGCGCGGAACTCAGCCCAGTTGTTGGCGGTGTCGATGCCGGTGAAGGCTGCCAGGGTCTTCTCAGGCGCGTTGATCGCCGTCCACGAAAACGCGACGGCCAGCTTGTCGCCGGCCAGTTTGGCCGTATTAGTCTCGACATCGCTGATCAGCGGGCCATGGCGTGTATAGCGCACGTTGAGTGCGATCGTCGTGGTGTCGGAGGCCGCATCATAGTTATCGGTTTCGTTGGGCGAGGCCTGATAACCGTCTGGCACCTTGCCTTTGATTTTAAGCGTTGCCGGCACCGTCGTCAGATCGAGCTGCTGGCCCTGATACTCATATTGATTGCCGGTGATCTTTTCGAGAAACAGGTCCTGCACATCCGGGCCGGTATTGGTGACACCCCAGGCGATGCGGGCGTTGTGGCCGATGATCACACCGGCCACGCCCGGAAAGGTTGCGCCGGTCACGTCGAATGGACAATCCGCCGTGACCGGCTGGCAGTGCAGACTATTGAAGTACCAGATCGATGGAATCTGAATGCCGAGATGCGGATCGTTGGCGAGGATCGGCTTGCCGGTTGTCGTATGGCTGCCGGCGATCGTCCAATCGTTGGAGCCGATGTCCTGCCCACGCGGGCCGCTGATCGCATCGAGCACGCGCAGATCGGCCACGCCTGCGGGGATATTCTGCCACGATACGCCCGGCGGTACGATGACGGGCATCTTTTGGGTATCGTAAGGAGGAACCAGATCAGCCAACAGTGCTTGGCCTTGATCTTCGCCGAATTTCGCCAGGATCTCAGCGCGAAGCAGTTCGCTTTGCCAGTTGCCGCCGAGGCTCCAGGCCATGGCTTTAGCCCATTGCAATGTATCGATCGGCGTCCACGGCTCCGGCTTATAATTGAAACCCTGACTGCCAAACGCACCCACGATCGTAAACTCGATGGGCAGATTGCCGGACTGCGTTGCGATGAAAGCGTTTACCCCATCGGCATAGGCTTGCAAGATTGCTTTGTCTTTGTCGTCGAGCGCATTGTAATCGACCTGCGCCGCACGCCGCCAGCCCAACGTCAAAACGAATTTGTCCTGTTGAAGACTATCGATGGAGGGTTGAAGTTCGGAAGTGCGACCGGCCACACCGCGCCGATTGGCTTCCATCTGCCACAATCGATCTTGCGCCTGGACATAGCCCTGAGCGAAGAAAAGATCGTGGATGTTCGCCGCGTAAATGTGCGGGATGCCGTTTTTGTCGCGGATGACCGTGGCCGGCGCAGCAAGACCCGCCGCCTGGACTGTGCCGTCAGTCTGTGGAAAAGCGCGACGCGTCAGATAGAGATAACCGCCACCACCGACCGCGGCTACCAGCACAATCACGATCAAAAGGAATGCCAAAACCCCGCGAATAAACCGCATCTCGTTTCCTTCCCTTGAAGACAGATTGTCGTATTTGTATCATACCCGGGGCGCAAAGTCAAAAAGGTTCTCCGGTGCTTATACACATCTCGGTTTTCGCTCTCGATCCGCGTCCTCGCGGATCGTCGGCGGCGCCTGGCGGGCCACCACTTGCCGGTGGCAAGTGGGCATGGCCGA
>JADGQE010000026.1 GCA_017882055.1 Thermoflexales bacterium | reverse complement strand
TTGATCACCAGTCCCGCCAGCTTCGACGTGCTCGTCACTGAAAACATGTTTGGCGATATTCTCACCGACGAAGCTTCGGTGCTGGCCGGATCGATGGGCCTGCTGCCGTCGGCTTCGCTGGGCGACGGCGGTCCCGGTTTGTATGAACCGATTCACGGCTCCGCGCCCGACATCGCGGGCAGAGGCATCGCCAACCCGATTGGCACGATCCTCTCGGCGGCGATGTTGCTGCGCTATTCGCTTAAACTAGAAGCCGAAGCGCGCGCGATCGAAGAGGCGGTGAACAACGTCATCACCGCCGGTTGTCGCACCACCGATCTGGGCGGCATGCTCAAGACGAAACAAATGACGGACGAAATCATTCAACGAATCGAGCCGGCATGATACGGGTGGCCTTTCAAGGTGAACGCGGCGCCTATTCGGAAGCCGCTGCTATAGCCTACTATGATGACGAAATCCAGCCCGTCCCCTGCCCGTCGTTCGACGAGGTGTTTGAGCAAGTCGAAGCGGGCGCCGTCGAGCGCGGCATCGTGCCGGTGGAAAACTCGTTGGGCGGCAGCATTCACCGCAACTATGATCTATTCATGCGGCACCAGCTGCACCTGGTCGGCGAAAAGATCTATCGGGTGCGCCACTGCCTCATCAGCTGGCCGGGCACGACGCTGAGTGACATCCAGTTGATCAGGTCGCATCCGCAAGCGTTGGCCCAATGCGAGCACTACATCACCCGTTTAGGCGTTCAGCGTGAAGTGGTTTACGACACCGCCGGTGCCGTAAAGATGCTGAAAGAAAGCGGGCGGCGCGATCACGCGGCCATCGCATCACGGCGCGCGGCGGAAGTGTACGAGATGCAGATTCTGGAAGAGGGCATTGAAGATGACGAGGCCAACTACACGCGCTTTGTCGTGCTGGCGCGGGAACCGATCGTACCCGCCATGCCCGCCAAGACCTCGATCGTCTTTACGCTAAAGAACATACCCGGCGCGTTGTTCAAAGCGCTGAGCGTCTTCGCGCTGCGCGATCTCGACCTCACCAAGATCGAGTCACGCCCATTGGCGGGGACGCCGTGGGATTACTTGTTTTATCTGGATTTTGTGGGCAGTGCGCCCGATGAAACCGCACGCCGGGCGCTGGAGCACTTGAACGAATACGCGACGACGCTGCGGGTCTTAGGCTCTTATTCACGCGACATGAATACTGGACACGGATGAACACGGATTGCACGGATTAAGAGCCATCGCGCTGCGCGAGATCGACTTCCGTGTGATTGGCTCAGGCAAGATGGGCCCGGTGACGCGCAGGATTCAGCAAGCTTATCAAGCGGCGATTCACGGCTGCGAACCGAAGTATCAACACTGGTTGACGCCGGTCAAGTAAGCGAGCCGCAGTCAATCGCGGCTAAGATTCAACGACGTTGATGAATAGCGACAACGGCGAGTCGAAAGGCTCGCCGTTGTGATTCAATTCTACAGCTACTGCTTGCTCACGTCCGTGCGACAAGCACCTCGATACCTAGCTTGGTTAGTTCCAGCCGGATGCTGGCTGGCAGCGCCTCATCCGTGATCAGTCGATGAACCACTTTCACGGGCGCAACTTGAACCATAGAGTCTTGGCCGAACACCGTATGATCCGCCAGTAAAAAAACTTCGCGGGCGGCGCGCAGCATGGCTTGCTTCACGGCCACTTCACCCAAATGGGTATGCGACAGGCCAAAACCCAGCGTAATGCCGGCCACCACCAGGAACAACTTGTCGGCTCGGAGCTCACGCAAAGCCGTTTCGGCGGTCGAGCCGACAAAGGTATCGGTCGTGCGTCTCAGAAGCCCGCCGGTCGAGATCAACGTGATTCCGGCATTATCTTTTAGCAAATCGAAGACGGCGATCGAGTTGGTGATCACCGTGATTTTTTCTGTGTGGATCAGCTCCTCAGCCAGATAGGTCGTCATCTGCCCGGAATCGATCAAGATCACGTCGCCCGGCTGAACTTGCTGAGCGGCCAGCTGTGCGATCCCTCGCCTGCGAAGATCCATTTCGCCCTTCAGAGTATGTTCGGCATCGACGATTTCGAATTCGATCTTGAGAGACTCAGCGTGAGCGCGCATACAGGTCGTGAGATTTTTATACCACTCGTGTCCGCCGAAAGGGACGATAAAACCGAGACGTCGTGGATAGGATTCTTTTGAGATGCGAGTCGTTCGACTAATATCCAGCGGAATAGACAATCGGCGGCTGACTACGTCCCACTTTATCTCCCAGCTGGTCTCCGTTCTATCGTAAAGTTCGAGCAACGTCTCGCGCGTAACGAGCACATGCGGAGTGAGGAGTTGCCGGGGAAGCGATTGGTGATTGTAAGCCATGATCGCCGCTTCCACGCATACCGGACCGACGATCTCCGGGAACATCGTCGCAGCGGCTTTGCAGTATTTGTTGTCCAGCAGAGCATTCTTTAGAGTATTACCTTCAAGCCCGATGGTAAACACCAGCACTGAATCCGGATCCCGGCCCAGATCGCAGCACGCGTTGATTGCGCCCCAGGCTGTCGCATCGTTGATGGCAAAAATCACATTGATGTTGGGATGCACGGTCAGCGCATCCAGAGTGAGCTGGTAAGCTGTCTCATAGCGAGACTGGGCATTGATGGACAACACAACTTGCGCTAAAGGCAAAATCTCCTTGAGTCCCGCAATGAAACCTTCACTGCGCGCTTGAGTATTGGACAGATAATAAGACAGGTCAAGCGCGAAGGCTTGCCCACCCCAATGTTCTTGCGCGTACTTCCCCGCCCATTGGCCTAAGTCCACGCCTGCCAGATGATTATCGATCGAGACAACCGTTGCCTCGCGGCCAACCGACAAAGACTCGGCCACGATGGGAATATTTCGTTTCTCCACCCGATCGAGCAAGATTCGATCGTATTCAGGATCAACCGAGGACGTCACCAGAACGTCGACCCTATCGACCAACGAACCAGCCGGCTGGAGCGATACTTGACTTTGAATGGTTCCATTTTGTGCGGGCACTGCCGGACGGATTGACATGGCTCCGCCATATGTCCGACGGATTCGTTTGTCTTCGTCTAGCCGCTGCAGATCACGCCGAATCGTCATCTCAGACACATCGCACAAATTGCTTAATTCTTTGACGGAAATGAACCCGCGTTCCTCGACAAGACCAACGATCTCTCCCAATCGCTCATCTGTGACCATAAATAACTCCGTAGTCAGATCATTTACAGGAAAATGTTGAAACTCGAACATCCAAGTTGGATTATATCACACTACGATGTTAAAAGTCAACCGAATTTCATATCAATATTATCGAGTTTAATCAAATTGTATTGACATCAAATAATTTTTGTGATACTATGAAACCGCTGGAAACAAAGTCGCACATACCATCTTGCTTCTGTTCTGAATTGTGAGTGACCTCAAATAGACGATGTCCAACGTGCAACGAAGCAAAGGCAATGAATTCGTTGCAATCGGCCTGCCGAATTGAGCAGACTATTGTTCAACAATTGCACGTGATCAGGAGGTGAAGCCACCCAGGAGTCGATTTTAGCATGATTTCGTAAGAAGAGATATTCGCCCAAATCGAAATTGGAATTTCCACCACTACTTTTCCCACGGAGGAAACAGCATGAACCGCAATCGCATTTTGACCCTCGTAACCATGTTCGTGTTAGCCAGCATGATCTTCACCGCCTGCGCTACGCCAGCAGCGCCAACAACCGCGCCAGCGACCCAAGCACCAGCCGCGCCAGCGACCCAAGCACCGGCTGCACCGGCGACCCAAGCGCCAGCCGCGCCAGCGACCCAGGCACCCGCCGCAAAGAAGTCTTATAAGATCGGCTTCCTCGCTGGTGTGCAAGATCCTTTCTACTTCACGATGCAGCGTGGCGCTGCTCAAGCCGCAGCTGACTTGGGCGTCGAATTGGTCGTACAGGTTCCGGCAAAGTGGGATGTGACCAGCCAGACCCCGATGCTCGACGCCATGGTTGCCCGCGGCGACCTCAATGCGTTGTTCCTGGCCCCCGTCGATAAAGACGCGATGATCGCGCCGTTGCAAAAGGCGAGCGACTCCGGCCTGCCGATTCTCACCGTCGACACCTACATCGGTGATGGCGATTACGTGAACGGCCCGGTGAAGTTCCCGCTGTCCTTCATCGCCTCCGACAATGAGCTCGGCGGCAAGATCGCTTGCCAGGCATTGATCGATGCGATCGGCGGCAAAGGCAAAATCTACATTCAGAACGTCAAGCCCGGCATCAGCAGCACCGACGCCCGCGAGAAGGGCTGCAAGGAAATCGTTGCCGCTAACCCGGACGTGAAGTTGGTTGGTGTGGACTACAACGACGACGATCCGTCCAAGGCCCAGGCACAGGTCGAAGCCATGCTCCAGAAGGAAGCCGATCTGGCAGGCATCTTCGGCACGAACGTGTTCAGCGCGCAAGGTGCAGGCCAGGTCGTCGCGAACAAAGGCCTGAGCGGCAAGGTCAAGGTCGTGGCCTTCGATGCGACCTCAACCGCCATCGAGATGCTGAAAGCCAAGACCGTCGACATGGTCATCGCGCAGAAACCGTCGGACATGGGTTACCTCGCCGTTGAGTTGGCAGTCGCTTACCTTGATGGTGCGACCAGCCTGCCGGCGCATATCCCGACCGGCTATCAGGTCATCACCCGCGATAACATGGATAAGCCCGAAGTGGCGGCCTTCTTCTATGCGCCCTTCGATGGCACAGTCCAGCGCAAGACCGCTGGACTGAAGATCGGTTTCCTGGCCGGTGTGCAGGATCCCTTCTACTTTACGATGCAGCGCGGCGCGCAGCAAGCCGCCGATCGATTTGGGGCAGAACTGGTCGTACAGATTCCGCCAAAGTGGGATGTGACCAGCCAGACCCCGATGCTCGACGCCATGGTTGCCCGCGGCGACCTGAAGTATCTGTTTACTGCGCCGGTCGATAAAGACGCGATGATCGCGCCGTTGCAGAAGGCGAATGACTCCGGCCTGCCGATCATCACCGTCGACACCTTCATCGGTACCGGCGAGTACGTGAACGGCCCGGTGAAGTTCCCGCTGTCCTTCATCGCCTCCGACAATGAGCTCGGCGGCCGCATCGCCTGCGAAGCGCTGATCAAAGCCATTGGCGGCAAGGGCAAGATCTACATCCAGAACGTCAAGCCCGGCATCAGCAGCACCGATGCCCGCGAGAAGGGCTGCAAAGACGTGATCGCCGCTAACCCGGACGTGAAGTTGGTCGGCGTGGACTACAACGATGACGATCCGTCCAAGGCTCAAGCGCAGGTCGAAGCCATGCTCCAGAAGGAAGCGGACTTGGCCGGCATCTTCGGCACCAACGTCTTCAGCGCGCAGGGCGCAGGCCAGGTTGTCGCCAACAAGGGCCTCGGCGGCAAGGTCAAGGTTGTGGCCTTCGATGCGACCGAGACCGCGATTGAGATGCTCAAGAACAAGACCGTCGACATGGTCATCGCCCAGAAACCGGCGGACATGGGTTACTTTGCCGTCGAGATAGCTATGGCGCACTTGAATGGTGTGACCAGCCTCCCGCGACATATCCCGACCGGTTACCAGGTCATCACCCGCGACAACATGAACGATCCCGCGGTGATGAAGTTCTTCTACACCAAGTAGGCTCCAAGGAAACTAAGGTTCAAACAATCAGGGAGGCCTCCGGGCCTCCCTGACTTCAATAGTACATCGTCAGGCCTCATCGCAAGTTTTAGTCCACTTGCATATTCATCAAAGCAGTGCCATGATTACTTTATTGATTTGGCACACCATCCCACCCAAAGACGGGGATTGTTTCATCCCACCCAAAGACGGGGATTGTATCATCAGGAGGTTGGTATGACCGTAGATTCCGCCGATAGAGCTCCGGCTGAGAGCAAAGCTCCAACCGCGAAGCATCGAAGAAATCGATCCGAGAACCTGGTTCTAGTCCGCAAGGTGTGGCCCTGGATATTTCTCGTGGCCCTGCTCGCTACGTTCAGCATTGCCTCGCAGCAGATGAACCAGGTCACATTCCTCAGTTTCCGCAGCGTGCAAGGCATTTTGCTGTACGCCTCGCAGATTCTGCTCATTGGTCTGGGCGAGACTTTCATCATCATCGCGGCCGGCATTGATCTATCAGCCGGCTGGGTGCTGGGTTTCTCGTCAGTGATCGGGGCTCAGATCATGCAGAGTTTATACGCGTCGGGCGCGTCACCCGTCGTGACCATCGTGGTCGGCATGCTCGGCGGCACGTTGATTGCAGTCGTCCCGGGTTGGATCAACGGCCTGTTGGTAGCCAGGGTCAAAGTGCCGGCATTTATCACGACGTTGGGTATGGGTTTCCTCGTCGAAGGTGTCGCCCTGATTCGCAGTGGTGGTTATCCGGTTGCCCAGCAACCGCCTTATCTAGGTCCACTGGGCAATGGTTCGTTACTTTACTTCTGGCCCGGGCACGGCTTCACCTTCTTCAATCTGCCAGAGACAGCCACCAACGCTGATTTCCAGTCGATCATTCCGTTGATGCCGAATCCCGTATTCGTCGCTATCATCGTCGCCGCGGTCTGCTGGTTTATCCTGGCCAAGACGCAGTTCGGTCAACACTTGTATGCCATTGGCGGCAACTTCGAGGCGTCCGTGCGCGCCGGCATCCCGGTCAGCCGCGTCCTGATCAAAGCTTACATCCTCGCGGCCGTCGTCGCCGGCATCGCCGGCATGGTTTGGACGGCGCGCTTCTCCAGCGGCGCTTACAACGCGGGCGAGGTGACCACGCTGAACTCGATCGCGGCCGTCGTCATCGGAGGCGCAAGTCTGTTCGGTGGTGAAGGCACCATCATCGGCACGGTTCTCGGCGCGCTCATCATCGGCACCATCCAATATGGCCTGGTCTTGCTGGGCGTCAGCCCCTTCTGGCAATATGTAGCGGTTGGATTGGTGGTGATCTTCGCCGTCGTCATGGATCAGTTCGGTCGGAAACTCGGGAAGTAAGGAGACACGATGGCCCCCATCTTACAAGCAATCAACCTGACCAAACGCTTTGGCGGTCTTACGGCGGCCGATAGCGTCAGCCTGGATGTCAACGCCGGCGAAGTCATCGGCCTGGTCGGCGATAACGGCGCGGGCAAATCGACCTTCATCAAAATGATCGCGGGCGTGTATCGACCCGATGATGGCGAGATCAGGTTCAACGGCCAGCCAGTCGCCTTCAATGGCCCGCGCGCCGTGCGCGATCTCGGCATTGAGACGATCTATCAAGACCTGGCGCTGGCGGAAAACCTCGACGTGGGCGCCAACATCTTTTTGGGACGCGAGATCAAGAGCCGCTATTTGGGCGGACTCATCCAGACGGTCAATCGCCCCAGGATGCTCGAAGAGTCAGCCACCACCTTGACTCGATTGAATATCAAGATTCCATCGCTGACACAGCAGATTCGTAACCTGTCGGGCGGACAGCGCCAGGCCGTAGCCATCGCCCGGACCATTCACTGGAACGCCAGGCTGGTCATTATGGACGAGCCCACGGCTGCGCTGGGCGTGGCGCAGCAGCATGAAGTCTTGACGCTGGTGCGGACATTGTCTGATCAGGGCGTGCCGGTAATCCTCATCAGTCACAATATGCAAGACGTCTTCGCCGTCTCCGATCGGATCGTCGTCATGCGACGCGGTAAGAAGGTGGGCGAGCGTGAAGCCAAGAAGACCACACCCGATGAGATCGTCAGTTTGATGGTCGGGGCTGAAGCCGTGCACGAAATGGGCGTGATTCCACGCGCGTTGAGCGGCATTCAAGAATCGTTATAAATTCAATGTAGGGGCGCGAAGCGTCGTGCACCGCATGTGTGCCACGAGGTTGTGCGGCAGACCTCGCCCCTTTCGTCGCGGAGAGGATGACCATGAAACGATCTGAAATCAATACCATCATTCGTGAAGCCGATGATTTCATCCGCGCGCGCGGGTTTCATTTGCCGCCGTTCGCGCACTGGACACCGGCCGAATGGCAGACCAAAGGTCCGGAAGTGCGCGAGATTGTCGATCGCAAACTCGGCTGGGACGTGACTGACTTCAACCTGGGTGATTATCGCCGCACCGGACTGCTGCTGTTCACCATTCGCAACGGCAATCTGCGCGACCCGGAAAGCAAGCAGTATGCCGAGAAGATCATGCTGGTCGATGTCGATCAGGTTACGCCCATGCACTTTCACTGGCACAAGACCGAAGACATCATCAATCGAGGTGGCGGCCGGCTGATGATTCAACTCTACAACTCCACGCCCGAAGAAACGCTGGCTGACACAGATGTGATGATCAGCACGGATGGCGTGCAGCGCACGGTGAAAGCCGGTGATTGCGTTGTGCTCGGACCTGGCGAGAGCATCACCCTGCCCGCATTCTGTTATCACAAGTTCTGGGGGTCAGCCGGCAAAGTGCTGGTGGGTGAAGTCTCGGCCGTGAATGACGATGACACCGACAATCGCTTCTACGAACCGCTGCCGCGCTTCTCGACCGTCGAAGAAGACGAGCCGCCAGTCTACTTATTGTGTACCGACTTTGCCCGATACTATCGATCATGACTGAACCGCGTCGCGTCATCGTCGCCGGGCACATTTGCCTCGACATCATCCCCAATGTGAGCGCCATTGCGCCGGGCGTCTTCAATGCCATGTTTCGACCGGGGCACCTGCTTGAAGCCGGTCCGGCCACACTGGCCACCGGCGGCCCGGTCTCCAATACCGGTCTTGCTTTGCATCGACTCGGCGTGCCGGTGCGCTTAATCGGCAAAGTCGGTCATGACCCTTTCGGGCAAGTGGTGCTGAACCTCATCAATGCCTATGGCCCGAATCTTGCGCAGGGCATGGCGATCGATTCGCAGGTGACTACGTCGTACTCGATCATCATCAGCCCGCCCCATACCGATCGAATCTTTCTGCACTGTCCGGGAGCCAACCACGACTTCTGCGCAGCGGATGTGAGTGACGCTGAATTGGCGCAAGCCGATTTGCTGCACTTTGGCTATCCGCCGGTGATGCGCCGCATGTACACAAATGGCGGGCGTGAGCTGGCCGATCTGATGGGCCGGGCGAAATCGATCGGAGTAACGACTTCACTCGATCTGTGTTATCCTGATCCGTTATCAGAAGCCGGGCAAGCCGATTGGTCCGCGATCTTCCGATCGGTCTTGCCGCAGGTCGATCTGTTTCTGCCCAGCATCGAAGAACTGCTCTTCATGCTGCGCCGCGAGACGTTGGATGAACTCACGGCCCGCGGGAATGTCGTCGACCAGATTACGCCTGATTTGCTAACCAGCGTGAGCGACGAATTGTTGAGATTGGGCACGAAGGTTGTTATAATAAAGGTGGGTGACCGCGGCGCGTATCTGCGTACCGCAGGCGAAGCCACACTCATGAGAATGGGGCGTGCACGTCCCAGCGATCTGGCGCTGTGGGCGGATCAGGAAATGTGGGCACCGTGTTGCCAGGTCGAAGTCGTCGGCACTACCGGCTCGGGCGATGCCACTATCGCCGGTTTCTTAAGTGCGCTGCTGCGCGATGCGTCGCCCCGGCAAGCACTGACGATGGCGGTGGCTGTGGGCGCGTGCAACGTGGAGGCCGCCGATGCGGTCAGCGGTATTCGCACCTGGGAAGCAACGACTCAGCGGCTGGCAAACGGCTGGCCGCGTTTACCACTGTCACTCAACGCGCCCGACTGGACATGGAATTCGCAATCTAATCTTTGGCAACGAGTGATCTAATAACATGGCAACTCTGTATACGTTGAGGCAAGTGTTAGACAAAGCCGATGGGCGCGGTTACGCCGTCGGCGCATTTTCAGCCCGCTACACGCCATTCATCACGCCGATTCTGCGCGCCGCCGAAGCCACGCGCTCGCCCGTCATCGTACAGATCGCGCAAATCGAAATGCAGTGGTACGACTTGAAACTGGCCGAGTTTGCGCGGCAGTTCTGGGCGCAGATCGAAGCCGTAAAGCCGACGGTGCCGGTCTGTCTACATCTCGATCACACCCAGCCTTTTGAATTGATCCAGGCAGCGATTGACCTCGGCTTTACATCGGTGATGATCGATGCTTCGGCTCAAGAGTTGGAAGACAACATCGCCACCACGCGCAAAGTCGTTGAGTACGCGCATGCGCACGGCGTCTCGGTTGAAGCCGAACTGGGCCGCATTGGCACGACTGATCACATGGAAACCGAGGATGATGAAGAGCTGTACACCCGGCCGGAAGAAGCCGCGTATTTCGTGCAGCAGACCCACGTGGACGCACTGGCGGTTTCAGTGGGCACCGCGCATGGTCAATATCTGGTCAAGCAGCCCAGGATCGATCTGCCACGACTCAAAGCGATCCGGGCTTTAACACCGGTGCATATGGTCTTGCATGGCGGCTCCGGCACGCCGGCCGGCATGATCCACGACGCCATTTGTTTGCCGGGTGGCGGCATCAGCAAAGTCAACATCGCGACCGATTTGGAATTGGCATTGCTAGCCGAGCTGGGCCGCAAAGAACGCCTGACGGATGCAGGCTTGCGCGCTCTGCCCGCCGCCGACCTCAAGCGCGGTCAGCAAGCCGTGCAAAAAACCGTCGAAGATAAGATCATCCATTTCTTAGAGAGCCACCACCACGCATCTGATTTTGAGTAGAGCGAGCGTTAACCATGCCTAAACTCTGGGGACAGACTTACACTCGATTAGATCTGCTGCACCACATCGGCGATATGCGCCAACTGGCCGCTGTTCAGCCGCTTGAGTTGAGCGATGGCCGCGAACGCGGCGTGCGCAGCGTCAACGTGCGCAATGCGGCCGGCCTGGAATTCACCGTCACAACCGATCGCGGCATGGGCATCACCGATCTGCGCTTTCACGGCGTGCCGCTGCCCTTCATCACCGCCGTCGATGTGGCGCATCCCGCGTACGCCGAGCACACCGGCCTCGGTTGGCTGCGAACGTGGCCGGGCGGATTCTCAACGCCGTGCGGCTTAACGCACGTCGGCAGTCCCGGTAACGACGCGGGTGAAGAGCTGGGCCTCCACGGGCGCATATCGAGTTTGCCAGCCAGCCACGTCAGTTGCCGTGAAGAGTGGCAAGCCGATGACTACGTATTGTCGGTTGAAGGCACCGTCCGACAAACCGCAGTGTTTGGCGAGAATCTCGTTTTAACGCGCCGCATCTGGACAAAGCTGGACGAGCCGCGTTTCTGGATCGAAGATCGAATTGAGAATCAAGGCTTCAGCCCGGCCCCGTTGATGTTCCTGCATCACTTCAACCTTGGCTTTCCGCTGGTTGATGCCTCGTCTAAACTGGAACTGCCGCCGCGCGTGACCGAAGCGCGAGATGACGTTGCCCGTCCCGGCTTGGATCGCTGCTGTGAATTCAGCGAGCCGATTGCCGGTTACGAAGAGCAAGTCTTCTATCACGATCTGCAAGCCGATTCCGCGGGCCTGGTCGAAGTCCGTTTCGTCAATCCGGCTTTTAACGCAAATCAAGGCCTGGGCATCGCGCTGCGCTACAGCAAATCAGAGTTTCCAGTGTTGGTCCAATGGAAGATGATGCGCGCCGGGTCATACGTGGCCGGCGTTGAGCCGGCTAACTGTCATGTGCAAGGTCGCAGCGCCGAGCGCGAACGCGGCACCTTGCAAATGCTTGAGCCACATGCCGTTCGGACTTTTAAGATCGAAGCGGCTTTCTTCAACAACACAGCTCCGTAGAGATGCTGATCTCTACGGGTGAATCGAATGGGGACTTATGAAAGTTTATGGCGGCATCGAAGCAGGCGGAACCAAATTCGTCTGCGTCGTGGGCAACGGGCCTGATCAAATCCTGGCGGAGGAACGCTTCCCGACCACCCGGCCCGACGAAACGATCAACCACACCATCGATTTCTTCCAGCGCTGCGCGCGCGAGTACGAATTAGCCGCGATTGGCATCGCTTCGTTTGGACCGGTCGATCTCGATCGGACGTCTCCGACCTATGGCTATATCACGACGACGCCCAAAACCGATTGGGCGCAAACCGATCTATACGGCAAAATCCAGCGGGCTTTCAAGATGCCGGTGGCTTTTGACACCGATGTTAACGCTGCGGCTTATGGCGAATATCACTGGGTAGCAACCCATCAGCATTTAGATCCGCTGCTGTATATGACCATCGGTACAGGCATTGGCGTCGGCGGCATGGTCAACGAGCGACCGCTGCATGGACTGCTGCATTCGGAAGCAGGACACCTGCACATCCCGCACGATCGACAAGCCGATCCGTTCCCCGGCATTTGCCCGTTTCATGGCGATTGTCTGGAAGGGTTGGCCTCCGGCCCGGCAATGGCGCAGCGCTGGGGACAGCTGGCCGAAACTTTGCCGGCCGATCATCCGGCCTGGGAGCTGGAAGCCCATTACATCGGATTGGCAATGGCCAATCTCAGTTTCTGCTTCTCGCCGCGGCGCATTGTGGTAGGCGGCGGTGTCATGCAGCAAGTCGGTTTGTATTCGAAAGTGCGGCAGCAGACATTGCGGATCATCAACGGCTACATCCAATCGAAGCAGATCACCGAGTGCATCGATGAATATATCGTGCCGCCGGCGTTGGGAAATCGATCGGGCGTGTTAGGGGCGATTGCTTTAGCGATCGCCGCCTCATTTGAACGGCGCTGATCAGAGGCTCGCATGAACTCGTCAAGAATTTTAAGAGAAGCACTGCGGCTTACACCCGAATATCGTGATTACGTCTGGGGCGGCGAGCGCTTGAGGCCCGGCCACACGCCAACGGCCGAGGCGTGGATCGTTCACGAGAGCGATCGAATCGCGGCCGGCGCACTGAAAGATCGCACGCTGGGCGAAGTGGCTGTCGAGTACGGCGAAGCACTATTGGGGCGGCGAGCGTTAGCCCGCACAGGGCAACGCTTTCCATTGCTCATTAAATTGCTGGATTGTTCCGCGTGGCTTTCACTGCAAGTCCACCCCAACGATGAACAGGCAGTGCGCCTGGAAGGGTCGGGGCAATTTGGCAAGACCGAAGCCTGGCACGTCATCGACGCCGCGCCGGGCGCGGAGATTCTCTGCGGGTTGCAGCCCGATACCACGCATGAGGATCTGGCAGAGGCCATTCGCGATGGCAGCCTATTAGACCGGATGCAGCGCCTGTCCGTTCAAACGGGCGATTCGATCTTCATTCGTCCAGGCACGATTCACGCGCTGGGTCCCGGACTGTTGATCTATGAAGTACAGCAGACTTCCGACATCACGTATCGAGTTTTCGATTGGAATCGCCCGGCAACTCAGGGCCGTGCGCTGCATATTGAGCAATCGCTGGTCGTCGCCGATCCTCAAGCGACCAGCTCGATCATTTCCCTGCCCTCGCTGGCCGATGGACAAGCGCAGCGGTTGATCACCTGCGATTACTTTGCGCTTGACGTGTTAGCGAGCCAGGCTAATCCGATTGCGCTGGATACACGCGGCGAGTCATTTCACGCGATCACCATTCTGGAAGGCCAGGCACAAATCACAGGCAGCGATTGGAACGTGACGTTGAATCGTTTTGAAACCGCGCTCGTTCCAGCCGCCTGCGGGGCTTATCAACTTCAGCCACTCACTGCTTTTCGTGCTTTGAAATCTTCGGTGGAATAGCCTGTCTCAAAATTCTTCTTTTCGATCCCGCTCCCAAACGCGCAGTCCGTGCCGACTCAAGTAAACGGGAATGTTCTTGAAGAGCGAATCCTCTTGCTCGATCTCGCGGATCATCGATCGCTTCGCGGACGAGATCGAGTTGCACAGCAGCGTGAGCGAGCCGCCTTCCCCGCCGGCTCCATTTACCTTCCAGCCCAGCGCACCATACTCCCGGGCAATCTCGATCACGCGCCGCGCATGTAGGCTGACCAGTTCAGGATGCAATCGCTCCTGCGCTTCGGTGTTCGCCGTCATCGCGCGGCCCAGCGCCGCAAAATCTCCGGAGTAGACGGCGTCGCGAGATCGCTCGGCGGTTACGCGCAAGTCGGTCAGCTGCTGGCAATCGCCGCCCGCGTTTTCAAGACCCGCAATCACTTTCTCGTGGACGCTGGACGAATCATGCGACTTGCCCAGATAGATCAACACCAGTCGCCGTTCCAGTTCCCACCAGACCGAATTGGGCACTTCAATCTGCGACACCGAGGCATGCGGATACTCGAACATCTCCATGTAGTTGATGCCGCCGTAAGCCGAGCAGAGTTGATCTTGAATGCCGCTCTGCCGCTTGAGTGAATCGACTTCGATCGAATGCGCCATGTAAGCCGCCTCGTGGGCCGTGAGCCGTCCGGGTGACAGGCAATCCAGCGCACCGACCAGCGCCACCGTCACTGCCGCCGACGTGCCCGTCGAAGCTCCGGCAGGCGCTTCCGAAAAAATCGTAACCTGAATCGCCAGATCGCGGGGCACTCCCATCCGTTCGATCGCGGCCTCAAGCAAGGGATGGCGATCCCACACACCGGTTTCAGGTCGCACGGCGTAGCGCTCACCATAGTTCTCGGCGAAAATAATGATGCGCTCGGACTCGGCCTGATCAGCGCGCGGAAAGACTTCGATCTGCACTTCGGCATACGGGTAGACGCCGATGTTAAAGATCTTGCCGTGCCCGGCAAACCAGGTGTCGGTCCAACCCCCATTGTCGCAGATCCGAATCGGCGCAACGCTGTTGATGATACGCAAGGGTGGGCGCTTCTCTTGGTTATTCACCGCTGTGACCTCCGGGTCAGTATCAGATCAAGGCCATGCTATCACCGACGCCGCCGACCGTCAAACTAGCTGCGGGGAAAAGAGAACCGATCGGCTATGCCTCTCGAAACAAACAAAGAATAAGAAAGGGCACGAGACTCGTCCCGTGCCCTTTGCGTCCTTGACATCAATCACCGTTACGTATTACCTGTTCCTCTTGAAATACATGTCGGCCACTACGGCCACCACCAGCACCGTACCCTTGATCACATAGGTAGCCGCCGCCGGAGCATTCAGCATTTGCAGGCCGGTCGTCAGGCTGGCCATGATCAAACCGCCGATCATTGCACCGGGAATGGTGCCGACACCGCCCAGAGTAGAGGTACCGCCCAAGATCGCGCTGGCGATCACGTCCAATTCGTAACCGGCTCCCGCGGCGATGGTTCCATACCCCACGTAAGAAGCCAGCACGACGCCTGCCACGCCCGACAAGAAACCCATCAACACGAAGATGAGGAATATCTCTTTGCGGATGTTAATACCCGACAAGCGAGCCGCCTCACGATTGCCGCCGATGGCATAAGCATAACGGCCAAAGCGCGTGTTGTTGGAAACGTAGGTCATGACCGCCGCCACAAAAGCAAGCAGCAAAACCGGATACGGAATGCCCGGAGCAGTTTTGTAGGAGTTTACCACATACACATATACCACGATCAGCGCCGAGTACAACCCTGTCTTCAGCGCGTCCGACAACAAGGAGGGCAGCGGGAAGCCATACTTCTGCTTGTTGCGGCGACCTCGGAACATCAAGAATATCATGAAACCGATGATGACAACCGTGAGTATCGTGCCCAGATCACGGGGTAAATAGCCTTGCCCGATATCCGCGAAGACCGGCTGATTGGCCGCGATCGTCTTGCCTTCGGTTTGCAGCAGGACCAAGCCCTGCAGGATGAAGTAACTGCCCAGGGTTACGATGAAGGCCGTCACCCGCAGATAGGCGACGATGTAGCCCTGCATCATCCCCCACGCGGTACCGACGGCCAGACCGAGGATAACGGAGAAAAGCGCAGCCACCGCGGGTTGAACTTCAGCCGGCATGTTGGGAAAAACGCTGGGAATAAAGGTGTTCCAACGGTTGAGCTGGAAATACGCCACGACCACTGACACGAACCCGGCCAGTCGGCCCACCGACAGATCGATGCCGCCGGTGACGATGATCAACACCATGCCGGCCGCCATCAGCGAAGTGATCGCCATTTGCCGGAACAGGTTAGAGATGTTTTGCGGCGAGACATAGCTGCCCTGAGTGGCAATCGTAAAGATTGCCCAGATCAAAATCAGCGCGATGATGAGGGTATAGGTCTGAATGTTTTTACGAAACG